>JASEHN010000101.1 GCA_030018715.1 Thermodesulfobacteriota bacterium
CACAGATTTTCTGGATATTAAAAATAATAAAATTCACAGAAAATATATATCTGCGTTTATCTGCGAAAATCTGTGTCCCAATAAATTTTTGGGGAGGAATGGTGAAAGTTCAAAAAGGAGAGATAAAAATTAAGAAGAAATCAACCTTTAGGGAGTATGCCGAAGCGATCATCATCGCTCTGGTGCTGGCTATGTTCATCCGTACTTTTGTGGTGCAGGCATTCAAGATTCCTTCGGGCTCGATGGAACCTACCCTGGAAATAGGGGATCATATTCTGGTGAACAAGTTTCTCTACGGGGTAAAAATTCCCTTTACTTCCATCAGCCTGTTCCCCCTGGAAAAACCCAGGAGGGGGGACGTCGTCGTTTTTATCTACCCCCTGGATGAGAGTAAAGATTTTATCAAACGGGTGGTGGCCGTAGAAGGCGATACGGTAAAAATCGTGAACAAGAAACTTTTCGTCAATGGGGCGGAGGTGGCTAATTCGTATGCCGTTTACAAAGAGAATAACATTTTCCCGGCGGAAGTCCAGAAACGGGATAATTTTGGCCCGGTGACTGTTCCCAAAGGGAGCCTGTTCGTCCTGGGAGATAACCGTGACCGCAGCCTGGACAGCCGGTTCTGGGGATTCGTGCCGCTTCAGGATTTACGGGGCAAGGCCTTTATTATTTACTGGTCCTGGAACAGCCAGGAAACATCCGTTCGCTGGAAACGTATCGGCCATCTGATCAAGTAGGGGGCAGAGACAAGATGAAGTTAAAGGAAAAAGAAACCGTCATGACCGGAGAGGAGATTGAACGCGCCCTGGCGCGCCTCACTCATGAAATGCTCGAGCGGAACAAAGGGGTAGAAGACCTGGTTTTAATCGGCATTCGCACCGGCGGCGTTTATCTGGCCGAACGGATTCGGGCCAAGATCGAACAGATTGAAAAAGTCAGAATTCCATTCGGAATCATAGACATCACTCTTTACCGGGATGACTTTACTGCGGGCCTTCCCCGGCCGCTGGTGGGCAAAACGGAAATTCCCTTTTCCCTTAAGGAAAAGAGGGTCATCCTGGTGGACGACGTGTTATATACAGGCCGGACCGTGCGGGCGGCGATGGACGCCCTGATTGATTTCGGCCGGCCCAAATTCATTCAGTTAGCCGTGCTCATCGACCGGGGTTGCCGGGAATTGCCCATCCAGGCCGATTACGTGGGGAAGAAGACGGTCACTGCTCCACAAGATGAAGTGGCGGTTTCTTTTCGGGAGGCGGGAGACCAGGATCGGGTAGTCATCCAGGAAAAAATCCCCTAATCTCTTACCGCAGAGAGTGCAGAGAACCCTGAGAAAAAATATATCTAAAAAGGCGATTCACCGAAGAGGAACAAATAAAATCAAAAAATCAAATATTGATGGATTCGTAAAAAGTCGTCACTAAGCCTGCCCCGGACTCGATCCGGGGTTCGCCGGAATGACGGGGAAAGGGGCTTTCGGACTTTTTACGAGATCATCAAAGTTCAATTTTTGAAAATTTTATTAAGAAATTTTTAATTTTATCTATGTTTATCTGTGGTTATCTGTGTCCTAAATTTTCTTTTTTAATATCTTTCTTTATATCTCTGTGATCTCTGTGCCCTCTGTGGCTAATTTAATTTTTCCGCGGTCTCCGCGGTCTCTGCGGTTCATTCTGGTCTTTTTTACAAGAGGAGAGAAAAATGGCAGAGAATCAAGGCCGGGGGACTCCCCGGGAAGTTTCGCAAAAACCCCCCCAGCGATGGGCAGGCAAGGACATCCTGGGTATCCAGGAGATAAGTGTTGCCGAGATTGAACTCATCCTGGACACAGCCGCATCCTTCAAGGAGGTTTCCACCCGGGAGATTAAGAAAGTTCCCACCTTGCGGGGCAAGACGGTGATCAATCTTTTCTACGAAGCGAGCACGCGAACGCGGACCTCCTTTGAAATCGCAGCCAAACGCCTGAGCGCCGACACGATTAACATTTCCGCCTCTTCCAGCAGCGTGGTCAAAGGAGAAACGCTGATCGACACGGCGAAAAACCTGGAAGCCATGAAACCGGATTGCATCGTCATCCGGCACTCGGCAGCAGGAGCCCCGCATCTTCTGGCGCGGCTGATGGATGTGCCGGTCATCAATGCCGGGGATGGGGCCCATGAACACCCCACGCAAGCTTTGCTGGATTTGTTTACGGTAAGGGAAAAAATCGGCCGGCTGGCCAGCCTGAAGGTGGCCATCGTGGGGGACATTCTGCACAGCCGGGTGGCCCGTTCGAATATATGGGGGTTTATAAAAATGGGCGCGGAAGTCCATGTGGCCGGACCGCGAACGATGAAGCCGGCAGAAGTGGAAAGAATGGGGGTGCACTGGCACACGAGCCTAAGCGAGGTCATCCCTATAGCCGATGTGATCATGATGCTTAGGATTCAGCTCGAACGGCAAGAAGGAGGTTTTTTCCCCACCCTGAGGGAATATTCGCGGTTATTCGGTTTGAATATGGAAGTAATGATGGCGGCCAAACCCGGTGTTTTAATCATGCATCCCGGACCGATGAACCGGGGCGTGGAAATTTCCCCGGAGGTGGCCGATGGGCCCTTCTCAGTTATTTTGGACCAAGTGACCAATGGGGTGGCTGTGCGCATGGCCCTCCTCTACCTATTAGTCGGGGGGGAGAAGGAATCCGAGAGGAGTTCTTTATGAGCTTACTATTCAGGAATGCCCGCGTTATTGATCCTGCAAACGAAATAGATGGGCGGATGGATGTTCTCGTGGAAGGGGATAAGATCGTAGAAATCGGGCCAGCCATTCCGGAATCCAGGATAAAATTAAGCTCGCCAGCGACCGATTCGAAAGACTCTTTTCTTCCGGGTGGGGGAATAATCGACTGCGCGGGAAAGATTCTGGTACCCGGACTATTCGATCTGCATTGCCATCTGCGCGAGCCGGGTTTTGAGTATAAAGAGACCATCGAATCCGGGTCCAGGGCAGGAGCTGCGGGTGGATTTACTTCCCTGGTATGCATGGCCAACACCTTCCCCGTGAATGATTGCCGGGCTGTCACCGAATATATTCTCCGGCAGGCGCGGGAGCGGGCCTGCACCCACGTTTTCCCGGTCGGCGCCGTAACTAAAGGACTGAAAGGGGAATCCCTGGCGGAGATGGCCGAATTGAAAGACGCCGGAGCCGTGGCCTTCTCCGATGATGGAAAACCGGTGATGAATACCTCCCTATTCCGCCGGGCCCTGGAATATGCCCGGGGCATCGGTATGGCCATTATCTCCCATTGTGAGGACCTGAACCTGACCGGCCAGGGGGTCATGAACGAAGGGTTTGTTTCAACAACCCTGGGGTTGCGGGGAATCCCCAATGCTGCGGAAGAAATCATGGTGCTGCGGGACATAGCTTTGGCCGAACTGACCGGAGCTTCCCTGCATGTGGCCCATGTCAGCACAGCCGGCTCGGTGAGGGCGGTACGGGAAGCCAAGAGGCGCGGGATAAAGGTTACCGCGGAAACAGCCCCCCACTACTTCTCTTTAACCGATGAAGCGGTTCTGGGGTTTGATCCGAACACCAAGATGAACCCTCCATTGCGCAAGGCCGAAGATGTCCTGGCGGTTATCGAAGGATTAAAGGATGGAACTCTGGACGCCATTGCCACGGACCATGCCCCCCAGAGCGCCGTGGAGAAAGACGTGGAGTTCGACTATGCCGCCAACGGAATCATCGGATTGGAAACGGCTTTGCCTTTGACCTTAAAGCTGGTACACGATGGGCATCTGACTTTGATGGAAGCGATAGCGAAGCTTACTGTGCATCCGGCCCGCATCCTCGGTTTGGAAAAAGGGAAGTTAAAGGTGGGTGCAGACGCGGATATAACTTTGATCGATCTCGAACGTGAATATACTGTTGAGGTGGGTCAGTTTAAATCCAGAAGCCGTAACTCGCCCTTTCAAGGCTGGAAGCTGAAAGGGGCGGCGGTTATGACGGTCGTTTCGGGAAAGGTTGTTTTTCGTGCGGCTTAAACGACAGGCCCCGGGAGAATCCCCTAAAAAATTGAAAAATGGTATCAGCTTAGAGTTTTGAAAAAATGGTGTGAGCGCCCCTGTTTGGGCCCGGGGGCCGGAGCGGAACACGCCGGAAGCATTTGTGTTCGGTGGCCAGTTTTGCTTTTTACGAGTTCATCAAGTTTGATGAACTCGTAAAAAGTCGTCACTCCGGTGAAAACCGGAGTCCAGAGGTTTGATAACTCATTGAAATAACTGGATTCCGGCTGGAGTTTATCCCGATGAAAATCGGGGCCGGAATGACGGAAAAAGGGGCTTTCGGACTTTTTGCAAATTCATCAAGTTTGAAGGAGAGGGAAAGTTGGAAAAGTTACCTATGACCAAAGAGGGGTTCACCAAACTGCAGGAGGAACTCGAGCGGTTGAAGCGGGTGGACCGGGCCCAGGCCATCCAGGCCCTGAATGAAGCGGCCGCCCATGGAGATATATCGGACAATGCCGACTATCGTGTGGCCAAAGAGCGGCGAGCTTTCGTCGAAACCAAGATTAAAGAGCTGGACGATAAACTGGGCCGCGCTCAGATTATCGAAACCAAAGATCTGGCGACGGATCGAATCGTTTTCGGGTGCACAGTGCTCCTGGGGGATGTGGAGGCCGACCGGCAGGTTCGCTACAAGATTGTCGGGGCTGACGAAGCGGACATTCGCAACGGGAGAATCTCGATAAACTCCCCGGTGGCTAAAGCGCTCATCGGGCGTAAAATCGGGGACGTAGTGAATGTGGTTGTCCCCTCGGGGAGGAAGGAGTATGAGGTCCTGGAGATCAGCTGTGAGTGAACAAAGGAGGTGAGCAATAAGCTTTCAGCGATTAGCAGTCAGTTAGAAAAAAATTTCTAAAAGCTGAATGCTGATAGCCGAATGCTTTTCCTATGGCCAAAATTCTGGTAGTCGACGACGAAGTGAGCATGCGGGAGTTCCTGACAATCTTCCTGACCAAAGAGGGCCACGAGGTCATCTCTGCGGCTGACGGAGAAGAGGCCCTTTCGCTCTTTCAAGCCGAACCCTGCGATCTGCTGCTTTCGGACATCAAAATGCCCAGGATGGACGGCCTGGAACTTTTGCGGAAAGTAAAAGAATACCGCCCGAATATGGCCGTGGTTATGATCACGGCTTATGGATCCCCCGAAGATGCCATCACGGCCATGAAGGCCGGAGCCTACGATTACCTCACCAAACCTTTTAAAGTACGCGAGATAAAATCAGTCATCCGCAATGCCCTGTCCAGGCCGGTCGGGAAGGCCGTGGAGGAAGCTCCTGCCGGGATTTTTTTCAACCTGGTTAGTCATAGTCCGAAAATGCTGAAAATTTTTAACCTGATCAAACAGGTTGGGGCAACGAAGACCAATGTGCTCATCTCCGGGGAGAGCGGCACGGGTAAAGAATTGGTGGCCAAAGCCATCCATCAAATAAGCCCGCGCAACGGGAAACCATTTGTTACCATTAACTGCAGCGCCATCCCCGAGAACCTGATGGAGAGCGAAATTTTTGGCCACGTCAAAGGAGCTTTCACGGGGGCTGTTAGTAATAAAAAAGGCCTGTTCGAGATTGCCCACGGAGGAACGGTTTTTCTGGATGAAATCGGGGACCTCTCTCCGTTCATTCAAGTGAAGCTCCTCCGGGTCATTCAAGAAAGGGAATTCATACCCGTAGGGGAAACTGAAACTGTTTCCGTGGATGTCCGTCTGATTTCGGCAACGAACAGGGATTTGGAACAGGAAATCATCCAGGGCAGGTTCCGGGAAGACTTTTTCTACCGCCTGAACGTGGTCCATATACACCTTCCTCCTTTAAGAGAAAGGCGGGAAGATATTCCGCTCCTGGCCCAGTATTTCCTGGAAAAATACTCCCGGGAATTAGGCAAGGATATCCAGTCCATTTCATCCTATGCCTTAGATGAGCTGATGAAATACAACTTCCCGGGGAATGTCCGGGAATTGGAGAACATCATCGAGAGAAGCGTGGCTCTGGAAAATTCCAACATCGTCCTGCCCGAAAGTTTGGTCCTCTCCGAGTTCAAGAAAGAAGGTAGAAAGACCGGAATGCCTTCTTTCCATCTCACCTCCGCCGGCCTAGATTTAGAAAAAGAGATCAACAATTTGGAAAAGGAAGTTATCCAGCAGGCCCTGCAATTGAGCAACGGGGTCATTAAAAAGGCCGCTGAGCTTCTGAACCTGAGCTTCCGCTCGATGCGCTGGAAGATCAAAAAATACGATCTGAAAGACTTTAAAGATTAATATTCTGGACACAGATGAACACAGAAAAACAGGATGTTAAGTATAAAGAACTAACCGAGAAAATCATTAAAATTTTCTATCGGGTTTATAACAAATTAGGCTATGGGTTTTTAGAAAAAGTTTATGAAAATGCAATGGTGGTTGAATTTAAAAGAGAAGGTATTCCCGTATTGCCGCAATCTGCCCTAAGGGTGTTTTATGAAAATGAAGTTGTAGGTGAATATTTTGCTGATATGCTGATTGATAATAAAGTGATTGTAGAAATTAAAGCAGCCAAGAGTTTAGCCGCTGAGAATGAAGCGCAGTTATTAAATTATTTAAAGGCGACAGATATTGAAATTGGGCTATTACTTAATTTTGGTCCTAAGCCAGAGGTTAAACGAAAAATATTCGATAATGATAGGAAATAATTATCTGTGTTTTTCTGTGAAAATCTGTGTCCAATATTAATGAGGATTTTGTGAAGGGACAGGAAGGCGAAAGGGAAAAAGGGAATAGCCTTTATTCCAAGATTCAATGGCTCATGTTTTTTCGGGCCGTGGTGGTTACCCTACTCCTGGGAGCCACGGCGATTGTGCAGGTTAAAGAGAGCCAGCTCTTCCGTCATCTTTCCCCCTTCTCCCTGTATTTTTTTATCGGGTTTACCTACTTTTTAACGCTAATTTACGCCTTTCTTCTGCGGCGGAGGAAACGCCTCAAAGCCCTCGCCTACGGACAAATTCTTGGAGATGTCTTCTTCGTCACCCTGCTGATCTACCTCACCGGCGGAATCGGTTCCATTTTTTCATGGCTTTACCTCCTGCCTATCTTGAGCGGAAGCATGATCCTCTTCCGGCGGGGTGGGTTACTAATAGCCTCAGCCAGTTCCATCCTTTACGGAACCCTGCTGGATCTGGAATTTTATCAGGTCATCCTCCCCTTAGGAAGCCACTTGGCTTTTCCGGTCGAATACAAGAGCAGTTACGTTTTATATCTGATCGCCGTAAATATAATAGCCTTTTACCTGGTGGCCATCCTTAGCGCTTACCTTTCGGAGCAAGTGCGCCGGAAAGATGAAGAACTGCAAGAACGGCTGATTGATTATAGTCAGTTGGAGCAAATCTACAAACATATTGTCCAGAATGTAGCCAGCGGTTTGGTTACTGTCGATGGAACGGGACGGGTCACCTCTTTTAATCGCACGGCTGAAGAGATTACCGGTTATAAATTTGAAGAAGTTTATCAGAAAGAGGTTGGCAGTTTATTCCCCGGTTTCCTGAACGGGTCTAAACCGGACGGATGGATGCCCGAGCAGGAGCGCGGAACCCCCCTCTTTTCCAGGTGGGAGACAAATTTTCAAAGGAGGGACGGGGCCATATTGACGTTGGGCTTTTCTATCTCGCCATTAAAGGATTCCAGGGATGAGGAGATCGGCATCATCTTTGTCTTTCAGGACCTGACTAAACTTAGGGAAATGGAGGAGGATTTAAAACGGGCTGACCGACTGGCAGCCGTTGGCGCCCTGGCCGCGGGCATGGCCCACGAAATTCGCAATCCTCTGGCTTCCATCAGCGGTTCGATTGAAATATTGAAGGAAGAAATGGATGGCAGCGCTCAGAACCAACAGCTCATGGACATTATCCTGCGGGAGGTTGGTCGTCTAAACTCCTTGATTGCCGACTTTTTGCTTTTTGCCCGACCTACTCCTCCGGGTAAAGAATTAATTCACCTGAACGGAGTCGTGGAGGATGTCCTGAAAGTATTTGCCAACAGCCCGGAGTGTGGTCCGGGAATCAGTTTGGTCGCCAACTTAAAGGATGACCTTTTTGTGCTGGGGGATGCTCAGCAGTTACAACAAGTATTCTGGAACCTCTTCATCAATGCGGCTCAGGCCATGCCTCAAGGCGGAGAACTCCGGGTCGATTTACGCCGCCTTTCCCCCCTCCTTTTTCTTGAAGAACCGGCCCAGGGCGAGATCGTCATCAGCGACACGGGAATGGGAGTCGAAGAAAAAGAGCTAAACAAGATATTTAATCCTTTCTTCACCACGAAAGAAAAAGGCACGGGACTTGGTCTTTCCATCGTGCATAAAATCCTGGAGAGTTACGGCGGAAAGATCACGGTTAGGAGCCAACCTAATAAAGGCACAACCTTCACCATTTACTTGCCAGTCCAATAGCGTTAAATGTATCCAGGTTGACATATAATGTCAGTCATTTGACGGCTGGAAGGCTATTGTTGTCATACGTGGCATTCCGGTTAGCAATCTCGCCAAAGAAAAATACACTTCCCCCGGACAAGAAGAAAAGGAAGAATTGACAAATAACTTCTTGAAATTATATAGATTATTCATCTTTATTAATTGAGACCGGTTGATTTACGCTTTTTAACAGAGATGGCTTCGTAAAAAGTCGTCACTCCGGTGAAAACCGTCCGCCTTAGGCGGACAGAGAACTTATAACTATTTGAAAAGACTGAATTCCGGCTGGAGTTTATCCC
>JASEHN010000707.1 GCA_030018715.1 Thermodesulfobacteriota bacterium
TTTTATCTGGGAAGCAGCCGCCTCCCCTTCAATGTGAACCACTGTTAAAACTTCATTGTTAGATGTAGCCATATGCTCGTCAGGCGGAATTGCCGAATAACCCGCCGCCCGAACAAAGCTGCATAGCCCCCTTTTCCCGTCCGGATAGTAACGGGCCGCTTGAGACACAATCCTGGCCATGGCAGCGGTATCCACCTGCGGTATCTGAACCCCTTCGGCTCCGGCATCAATGGCGCGCATAATACAAGAGGGGCTGGGTTCCGGTACTCGAACCAAACTGGTAATGCCAGCACAGCGAGCCGCCCTTATCATATGTTCAACATTGGTAAAGTCGAAAACGCCGTGTTCCATGTCAATGACCACGAAATCCCATCCGGAATGGCCCAATATTTCAACGGCGGCCGGACCAAGCCGGATAAAAGTACCAAAACACACCTGTCCTTCCTTTAGTTTTTGCTTTAAGATGTTCCTTTGCATTTAGTATTCCTCCTTTTCTTTTAGACACAGTCCAGAACATATAGAGAATGGGAAAGCATAAGGCTACATTATCATGAAGGCTTATGCTCGAGCGGCGCAGTTTGATGGATTATCGTCTGAGGCATTAAGAATCATCTCGATAAAACCTTTCTTGATTACGCTTGCGCCACTGAGGTTAGCAGCATGCCAAACAGGGTTAGGAAATATCGGAGATTTTAAATCTACAACCTGATTTCTGCAACCTTTTAATTTTTCAGCAGTTCCCTGGCGTTAATTATTCTCTGAATCTGATTTGTTCCTTCGACGACTTGGTTGATCTTGGCCTCGCGCATATACCGTAAGTTCAAAGTCCATATTTAAGATCGCCTAAAAAATAGCAAGCCTGCTTTTAAAAGTCAATTGAGCCCGGGGCCGTGCCCACCCCTCAGTTTTTGAAATTGTTGGTTGTCTTTTAACGCTCACTTATTCCTTGACAAAGTATGAAGGATTCGTTACATAATAGGATTGGCGGTTATCCACAACTAATTCCACGTCCAAAGATAACCAGAATAAACATTACAACGGGAGGTGAAAGCCATGAAAAAATTATTTTCTTTAGCTTGGGGATGCATGTTGGTCTTGACTTTTTTCTTGGCAAATTTTGCAGATGCCCAGGAAAAAGTGATTACCTGGAGAATGCCTTCTGCCTGGCCACCAGGAGGAGAGGTCTCGGCCTATGAAGACTACCTGGGTACCCTTGCCAAACTGGTCGAAAAAAAGAGCAACGGAAGGCTGATCCTGAAACGCTACCCTCCAGATGCTCTCGTTAAGATTCTGGAGCAGTTTGACGCGGTCTCCAAGGGAGCGGTGGAAATAGCCTGCAGTGCCGGTCTTTATCACGCCGGGAAAGTCCCCGAGGCCCATGTGGAGTTTGGGCTTCCTTTTACTTTCCCCTACGAGAAGCCCGAGTACGCCATGGAATTTATCCACAAATGGAAAGGGGGGGTTATTCTTTCAAAGCTCAATGAAGCCTATAACGCCCAGGGCGTTCACTTAATTGGCAATACTTCCATACCGGCCTATGGGTTTATGACCAAGTT
>JASEHN010000102.1 GCA_030018715.1 Thermodesulfobacteriota bacterium
ATTGGGGGTACCCACTCTAAACCCGGAAGCGGCAAAAAATCTTCTTTCCTTTTTCTTAACATAGAATTATGATGTAATAAAAAATCGTAAGCCGCAGATGGTTTGAGAGGCTTGGCCTTAGGCTTTTCCATTCCTTTCGGCGAGTTTGACGGTTATCTTTTTTCCGAGGACGAGATGGACTATAAAGACACCCTGAACCTGCCTAAAACTTCCTTTCCCATGAAAGCCAACCTTCCTCAGAAGGAACCGGAAATTCTGCGCCAGTGGGAGGAGAAGAAAATCTACCAAAAACTGAGGGAAATTGCCAAAGACCGGCCCAAATACATTCTCCACGACGGCCCACCGTACGCCAACGGGCACATCCACATCGGCACGGCCCTTAATAAAATCCTTAAAGACTTTATCGTTAAATCCAAGAACATGGCCGGCTTTAACGGAGAATATGTTCCCGGATGGGACTGCCACGGCCTGCCCATTGAGCATCAGGTTGATAAAGAATTAGGGAGCAAAAAAGCTTCTTATTCCATCAGTGAGAAAAGAAAGCTCTGCCGGCAGTTTGCTTCTAATTTTGTCAACATCCAGCGAGAGGAGTTTAAACGCCTGGGAACCATGGGGGAATGGGAAAATCCTTACCTGACCATGAGTTATGACTACGAAGCGACTATCGCCCGTGAATTTGGACGATTCGTCGGTAAGGGGTCCGTGTACCGGGGGAAGAAACCGGTGTACTGGTGTGCTTCCTGCGAGACCGCTCTGGCGGAAGCAGAAGTGGAATATGAAGATTACACCTCCCCTTCCATTACCGTAAAATTTGCGGCCGTTTCGGATTTTAGCAAGATCTTTCCGGCTCTACGAGGAAAGAAAGTTTTTGTTCTAATATGGACGACTACTCCCTGGACCATCCCGGCGAACCTGGCCATTGCCTTTCATCCGGATCATCTTTACGTAGCTGCAGAAGTAAACGCTGAGGTCTGGATCGTGGCCGAAGCCCTCCTGGAACAGGTCATGACCAAGGCCGGAAAGACAAATTATACGGTCTTGGAAAAATTTCCGGGGAAGGCGGTTGAGGGCCTTACCTGCCGCCATCCCTTATACGATCGCGACTCTAAGCTAATTTTAGCTAATTATATTACCTTGGACACGGGGACCGGATGTGTGCACACCGCGCCCGGACATGGGCAGGAAGATTATGAATCCGGATTAGAATATCAAATCCCCATCTATTCCCCGGTGGATGACCAGGGTCGTTTTACGCCTGATATCCAATTCTTCGCCGGCCAGTTTGTCTTTGATGCCAATGACGCCGTAATCCACAAACTGGCTGAGACTGGCGCCCTCATTCACTCCGCATCTTACGTCCACCCCTACCCCAACTGCTGGCGATGTAAAAATCCTATCATTTTCCGAGCGACCGAACAGTGGTTTATTTCCATGGAAAAAAACGGCCTGCGCCGCAAAGCCCTTGATTCCATTGATCAGGTAACCTGGATCCCTCGTTGGGGCCGGGATCGCATCTACGGCATGATTCAAAACCGCCCGGATTGGTGTGTCTCCCGCCAGCGGGCCTGGGGATCTCCCATCATAGCCTTCACCTGTTTGGCCTGCCAGCATGTCCTAATAGAGGAAAGCCTGGTGGAGTATGTGTCCGCTCTATTTGAAAAAAAAGGAGCAGACCTCTGGTTCGAACTGCCAGCCAAGGAGCTGATGCCCGAAGGAACCCGATGCCCCCAATGTAACGGGGAGGAATTTGAAAAAGAAACAGACATACTGGACGTCTGGTTTGACTCCGGGGTGAGTTATGCTGCTGTCTGCGAGAAACGACCCAATTTAAAGTCTCCCGCAGATATGTATTTAGAGGGCAGCGACCAGCACCGGGGGTGGTTTCATAGCTCTCTTCTGACTTCCGTGGGAACGCGCGGGCAGGCTCCTTACCATTCCGTCCTGACTCATGGGTTTGTGGTGGATGGCGAAGGAAAGAAAATGTCCAAGTCCTTCGGCAACGTCATAGCCCCCGAGGAGGTCATCAAACGCTACGGAGCGGAGATCCTCCGCCTCTGGGTGGCGGCCGAAGATTATCGCGACGACATCCGCATCTCCCAGGAGATTCTCTCTCGCCTCTCCGAGGCTTACCGGCGCATCCGCAACACCTGCCGCTTCCTCTTGGGAAACCTCTATGACTTTGATCCAAAAAAAGACATGGTGCCAGACGATCAACTTCTGGAATTGGACCGCTGGATTCTCCTGCGCCTCCAGAAATTGATCTCCCGTCAGAAGGAAGCTTACGCCAACTTTGAATTTCACACCGTCTTCCATTCACTGCACAACTTCTGCAGCGTGGATTTAAGCGCCCTCTACTTGGACATACTGAAGGATCGTCTTTACACTTCCCCGGCTTTCTCCCGGCAGCGCCGGGCAGCTCAGACCGCTCTCTTTAAAATTTTGGATGCCCTCGTCCGTCTCATGGCCACGATTCTTTCCTATACCGCAGAAGAAGTGTGGGAACATATTCCGGGAGCGAAGGAGCGAGCAGAAAGTATTCACCTGACTCTATTCCCGGATGTAGAGCCCCAGTACCTTGACGGGAAACTTGAAGAACGGTGGGATCTTCTTTTAAAAGTGCGCGGAGAAGTCTCCAGAGTTCTGGAAATGGCCCGGAAGAACAAGCTTATCGGCAATTCCCTGGAAGCGGCCGCGACTCTGAATGCTCCCGCAAAACTCCTTTCCTTTTTACGGGAGAATGAAAATCAGCTAAAGGACCTTTTCATCGTTTCCCAGGTAACGATTGCCGACGTATCCCCCGCAGGAGCGCAACAGAGCCAGGAATTAGAAGGGTTGAACATCCTGGCTACCAGAGCCGCCGGCAAAAAATGCGACCGCTGCTGGGCTTATGAACCCCAGGTCGGGGAAAGCCCAGATCAACCGTCGGTTTGCCCCCGCTGCCGGGAAGCCCTTGTCATGATCGAATCAGAGGGGAAATCGTGAATCCGAAATACCGTCTGGCTCTCCTCATCAGCAGCCTGGTTGTAATGATCGACCAAATCACCAAGATTGGGGTCCATAGTAAAATGGCCCTGTATCAGTCCATTGAAATTGTGCCCAACTTCTTTCACCTCACCTACCTGAGGAACACAGGCGCGGCTTTTGGTTTTCTGGCCGGAGAGCGCTCTTCGCTGCGCATAGCCTTTTTCATCCTGGTCTCTGCCGTGGCTATAGGCTGTATCTTTTATCTTTTAAAGAATCTGCGAGCAAGCCAGAAAACTCTGGCCGTCAGTCTATCCTTGGTTCTTGGCGGGGCCATAGGAAACCTGATCGACCGCCTGCGCCTGGGAGAAGTAATCGACTTCCTCGACTTCCATTGGTATACGCTTCACTGGCCGGCTTTTAACATTGCTGATTCGGCCATCACCATCGGGGTGGTTATGCTCTTTTGGCAAATGATACGCAAAGGATCTTTAACTTTTGGCTGAAAGAAAGCCCAATCGGCCGTAACTCCGAACTCTGAACTCCAAACTCTGAACTCCGAACTCCGAACTGTATTATGTATCCCATTCTCCTAAAAATTGGCGATTTTACCCTGCACACCTATGGCGTTCTGCTGGCCATAGGATTCCTTATAGCCGTATACTTTGCTGTCAGGGAAGCCCGCCGCATCGGCATCGATCATAATTTAATTCTGGATTTGTCGTTTTACCTGCTCATCGCTGCCCTGGTGGGCTCCCGGGTTTTCTATATCCTGGGACACCTGGGAGAGTTCCGGGAAAATCCTATCGAAGTGGTCCAGTTCTGGCGGGGGGGATTGGTCTATTACGGAGGATTGATCTTCGCTTTTTTGACCGGTCTCTGGTATATCCGCAAGCATCGCCTGAGTTTTTCACAGATCACTGATCTCTTCGCCCCACCCATCGCTATTGGGCTTGCTGTAGGAAGGTTGGGCTGTTTTTCGGCTGGGTGATGCTACGGGTTACCCACGGGGGTCCCGTGGGCCACCACCTTTCAAGACGCCAACAGCCTGGCCCCTTTGGGTGTGGCCCTCCATCCAACGCAGATCTATGAATCCGCAGCGGCCCTGGTTATATTTATCGCTCTCTTTTACGTGCGCCGGGGGGAGCGCTTTAAGGGGAAACTTCTCTGGTATTATCTCTTTTTCTATTCAGTAGCGCGGTTCATTATCGAGTTCTATCGCGATGACCCGCGTGGATCAGCGATCTTTGAATCCCTTTCGATTGCTCAGACCATAGGAATTCCTCTCGCCCTCCTATTTCTTTACATGCTCCTGCGAAAAAGGCCCCCCCCCAGCTAAAAAACTTCGGCTGGGCTAATCGGCCAATGCTTCATTCCGCATTCCGCATTTATTTACAGCCTCTCGATCTTAAAAAATACCGGGCGGGCTCCATCGCTGCAGCAGGAATAGATCATTCCGTCTTTCTTAATCCAGGGATAATTCCCGCCGAAGCGCAGGCCGGTCACTGCCGGGTAGATGTCATGCCAGGCCCAGGTGCAAAAACCCGCAGGCATCGCTCCTGACTCATCCACCTTAAACTCCTGCCCCACTTCCAGGCGGTCGCAGTAGGGGGCCACCTCTTCGGACACCTCCGGCAGAGGTTTTCCGAATACTTCCTTTGAACTCAATTTCTGAATGACGGTAATTTTCAAGGGATGTCGTTTGGCCATCTTCGCTCTCCTTTCATTGCATTATATTTATTTTCCCTTTTAACCCCTAAACCCTTTAGTAACTTCAGTTCACTTTAGGCCCTTCAAACATCATAAAAGGAAATATAGCCAAAGGGCTTTCTTCTGTCAATTTATTCTTTTAATTTATTCCATTGCCATAAATTCTTCACTCCATTATAATTATTTTTATGGAAAAAAACGCTAAAACAGTTCTTCAAAAAACGAAAAATTATTTCATTGCCACCCGCCCATGGTCTTTTACGATGTCTTTGATCTCTGTTTCCATGGGAACCCTCCTGGCCGCTGAAAACGGGCCTATTCTTTGGGGGTGGTATATTCTGGTATGCGTGGGAATCGTCTTTTTCCACGCCACCGCCAACATCTATAACGATTATTTCGACACCCTTTATAAGGTCGACCAGCCGGACTCACCCACTGCTCTATACCGTCCGCAGCCTTTGTTGTCAGGCATGTTCACTCCCCGCCAGCTTTTAACCGAAGCCATTGTCTTGAACGTCCTGACAATTGGCATCGGCTTGATCCTGGCGTTTTATCGCTCCCCAATCGTGCTCGGGATCGGCTTCGTGGGATTTCTGGCCAGCCTATTTTATACGGCTGGTCCAATCAAATATAAATACAGGGCCCTGGGAGAATTCTTTGTATTCCTCATGTGGGGGCCTTTGATGTTTGAAGGGGCTTACGTTGTTCAGCGCCAGGTCTTATCCCTGAAGGCCTTCTACCTATCCATTCCCTTTGGGCTTTTGGTGGCCCTGGTTCTTCTGGCCAACAATATCCGGGATATTGCCTACGACTCGCGGCAGGGAATTAAAACCATCGGCATCCTCCTGGGAGGCCGGCAAAGTTTCCGCTTATACACGGGCCTTATTCTGACCGCTTACCTTTACATCATCGGCATGGTCCTGCTGGGAACTCTGGGCCCCTGGGGTCTCCTGGTTCTCCTGTCTTTTCCGAAAGCCATTTTCCTTTTAAAAACCTTCACTGAAAAGATTCCGGATGCTGCCGACGCCATAACGGCCCAGCTCAATACCCTATTCGGCCTCCTGCTTATCGCCGCTTTGATTTTAAATAAAACGGTGCCCCTGTGATCTGGGGCGCGGTCCTTCTGTCCCTGGCCTGCTGGGCTTTCACCTTTGGCTGGCCAGGGGGAAACTTTTGGGTGAAAATCGGCCTTTCCGTTATTGCCGTCGCTTCTTACTCCCTTATCTGGCAGAAGCCCCAAATTTCCTGGCGTATCCGGCCTTTTTTCCTGGGCGCCCTTTCCGCGGCAGTCCTTTACCTCATCTTCTTTCTCGGGAATGCCCTTGCCCCTTACTTCTTCTCCGGATCACAAATTCAGGTTAGCGGAATTTATGCCCTGGGAGAAGGAACAAGCAAAGTCCCCATTTTCCTCCTCCTTTTTTTTATTACCGGACCGGGCGAGGAAATTTTCTGGCGGGGTTTTTTACAATCTCACCTCATGGAAAAATGGGGAAATATTCCGGGTTGCCTGGTCGCCACTCTCATCTATGGCGGGGTTCATATCTTTTCCGGCAATCTCATTCTGATTCTGGCCGCTCTAATTGCCGGAGCCTTCTGGGGGTTATTGTACCTCTGGAAAAGGGATTTATTGATGCAAATCGTTTCTCATTCCCTCTGGAGCGCCGTGATCTTTGCCGTGGCCCCGGTTATGTAGGTAGATTAGGATTTATTTTCACCCTGCCACCAACTCCCTACTCCCCTTTCCCTGAAAGAAGGGGGCATGATTGGAAGTAAAAAATGGCGGGTCCCTTCTCAGAATGGGGGCGATGGCTGGATGCCTCTTGAATTCTTTCTCCAAGAATTGCCTGACCAAATTCCTGTTCCACCCCCTGGGGTGAGAAAAATTCACATACAGGGAAAGATCCCCTTCATAAAATTTCTCGGTAGGTAGCCGCTTAGACTCTTGGCTGCCAACCGGCAAGTTGAATAGGGCCAGGTTTAAGAAACTAATTTGGTCGCTGTGTTTCGCGGTGAACTCAAGAGTCCTTTTTGCCTCGGCCTCGTTTTCCGCCGGAGTTCCCAGGAGGAGATAGACGTAGGAAGCAACCCCAGCCCTGGCCAGGTTCTTTAAGGCCAGTGAAGCCATCTCAAGTTTTATCCCTTTTTGCAACTGATCAAGCACCCCCTGATCTCCCGATTCAATACCAAGCTGGAGCATTACGCATCCGGACTTTTTCAGGGCGGTACAAAAATCAAGATCGGCAAGATGCCTGGTAATTCTGGCAAAACCATACCAGGGAACACCGGGTGGACTGGCTATGATTCTTTCCATCAATGCCGGACGGATGGCGTTGTCGAGAAAATGGATTAGAACTGGTCTTGTTTTTTCCATCAGGAATTTCAGATCCCCGACCACCCGGTCAACGGGAATGGGGTTATGGGGATTTCCTTCGGCTCTCTCCGGGCAGAATAAACACCGGTTCCAGTAACATCCGCTTGCCGAACTGTATGGGAGAATGAATCCGGGAGAAAGATAATCCTCCATGGGCAAGGAGCCATAATCCGGCGGGGATTGGCAGCCGCAAAGCTCCTCCTTGTCCCCTTCCTTAATTTGCAGTATGGAAAGAAGCTGATTTTCTCCCGGGCCGGCCACAAGAAAATCCACCAGCCCCCCAAAGGGATTTTGCCAATCAGGCCTGCTCATCCAGGATGTTACGAGTCCCCCACCCAAAATGATTTTTATTCCTGGGTAATGCCTTTTTAAAAAACCAATCATGGCCAAAGTACTTAAGGCTTGACTTAAATAATTCAGGGAAAAACCAACCACCCGGGATTGAGCTTCATCGAGAGCCAGTTCAAACCTTTTTGCAAAATATGGATAGAAAGGATTTTGTTCCGGATTTTCCGCTGCCTGAATTAAATCGGATGAGCTTGTGGGAGATAGCCGGGGATGCTGGTAATTGGCCAAACTCAGACGAACACCCTGGGAAATGGCCGCCATTTTTAAAAGCCGGTTCAAATCATTGACTATTTTTTTATAGCGGGCAAAATAACGGTAGATAGCCGGGCTTTTGACCGCGGTTAGATTCAGGGGCAAATTACGCCGAGCGCGTTTAGTCCAGGTATCCGAAGGAGCATCTGGCGAAATGTCGGGAAAATTTTCCTGGCCGTGTAGAAGGTGGAGAAGACCTTCTAAATTGGTATCCAGAATTTGACTTTTTACTCGGTGATGGCGGAGAAAGCTTAGCAGCTTCGCGCCCCCCGCCGGGGGTTCGCCAGGTTTTGAAACGGGGGGGTGTACGATGATCACGCTTGCTCTGTTTCCCTTCGCCGGCGCCAAGGTGAAGCTGTCGTTGAAAAATTAAGAAAAGTCACCTGTAGATATTTAAGGCAAAGGGGTTGAAATATTCATTCAGGCAGTAATCTATCTCGTCCGGGCTGGCCAAATAGAATTCTACCTTTTTCGAAGGGGGGAAAATCCTTTTTAATTCATCCATGGCCGAAGTGGTGGGATCAGCTAAAGCCATCTTAATGGCGCCTTCATTGTTTTCCAGCACAACTATTTTGTTCTGCTGGGCATATTTTACACCCACCCCTTTTTGCAGGTCTGGAGACACGGAAATTTTTTTCAATGAAACGATCGGCATATTAAAATGCTTGGAAAGCGCCTCTAAATATTCCTGGTAAGTTGCATAGCCCATTTCCACAAGCAACATTCCCAAAGGTTTCTGGATTTTTTGTTTTCGCAACTGCTTTTGCTTTCCTAAAGCTGCTTCCATCTGTTCAGGGGTTATAACTCCGGCATCGACCAAGATCTGCCCGATCGGTTTTCTTTTATTATAATCATCCAGGACTTTATTAATCTGTTCCTGGGGGACGCCCATTTCGATTAAGATTTGCCCCAAATATTTCCCTTTTTCGCGTTCTTGCAACTTGAGGGCTATCTCAAGCTGTTCTTCAGAGATAATATTCCTTTCAACCAAAATCTGGCCTAATGTTTTGCCCATTTTTTTATTCTTTTCTGTGCCCATATAGGATCTTGCAAATCTCAAAATCTGTCGCTCAATCGTCATTCCGGGCAAGCGAAGCCCT
>JASEHN010000708.1 GCA_030018715.1 Thermodesulfobacteriota bacterium
TATTTAATAAAAATATTTTATTTCATAATTCATAAGAATATCTTGTCTAATTTTGCTATTTTTTGGTAAAAATCTGCTATTTCTCTTGACCAGGAGGTTGGAATGGATGTAAAGTGCAAAGGAACTCTTTGGCGGGATGAATATTTTCAAGAAAGAAGAAACATGGTGACAGCAAAATCTGCGGAAGAAATTCCTAAAAGGCTTTTAGTGCTGGCCTGCGCAGTCATGGAAAGGGAAATTCGCCAGTTCCAAAACGGGAGGGCTGAATTCAGATTTTTTGACTATGGCCTACACCGCACACCTGAAAATATGGCCCAAACTCTGCAGATTGAAATAGATCAGGCGGCTAAAGAAGAATACGATGGCATTGTGTTGGGCTATGGCCTGTGCAGTAATGGAATCGTTGGCATTTCTTCCCGCAAGCAGCCTTTAATTATCCCCCGAATTCATGATTGCATCAGCCTTTTTCTCGGTTCCTCCGAATCCTACCGGGATCAGACGGCCAGACAACCTGGAACTTATTATCTGACGTCCGGCTGGATCGAGAAAGGCCAAACCCCCCTGTCGAAATATGAAGATTACTCCCGTTCGTACGATCGGGAGACGGCCATGTGGGTCCTGAAAGAAGAGATGAAACACTATACACGGATTGCCCTGATCAACAATGGCGTCGCGGACCTCTCCACCTACCGAAATTACGCCCGCCGGAACGCCGATCTGTTGGGGTTGCAATATGAAGAACTGCAGGGGTCCTTGTCCTTTTTTAAAAAACTCCTTTGGGGACCCTGGGATAAAGATTTTTTAGTTATTGAAAAGGACCAATCTGTTTTTCAGGATATTTTCATGGAATCCTGAAGGAGAGTTCCAATTTGTTCTTTAGAGAATCAACCATTCGACCGGATGAATCCATGAACGGGCAAATTCTGCGCCAGGCAGCGGAGGCCGTGGTTCAGCGGGATTGTAAAGCCGTGGAGAGTTTGACTGCGAAAATGGCGGAGCGGGGAATGGATGTATTCCAGATCATCAACGAGGGGTTGATTCCCGGGATGCTGGCCGCCAGTCAAAAATTCAGAAAAAGCGAATTCTTCATCCCCGAATTGTTGATGGCCTCTCGGGCGGTCAAGTTGGGCCTTCATGTTTTAAGGCCCTTGATGCGGGAAAAAAATAAGCAAGTGGTAGGGCGGGTCGTCATCGGCTCCGTTAAATTCGACCTGCACGATATCGGGAAAAATCTGGTGATCATCGTCCTGGAAGGAAATGGGTTTGATGTGATTGACTTGGGAGTGGATGTGTCCCCGGAAAAATTTGTTCGCGCCGTGGAGAAACATGATGCTCAGATTTTAGCCATGTCTTCTCTTTTAACCTCTACCATGCCCTGGATGAAGACCACTATTCAGCTTCTTCGTTCTTCAAGTATGACCGGAGTGAAGATCCTGATAGGGGGAGCGCCGGTTACCCAGGTTTACTCCCAAAATATCGGCGCCGATGGTTACTGCCGGGAGGCCACCTCGGCTCCAGCCATCGCCAAAGATCTTTTGGGAATTAAAGATT
>JASEHN010000103.1 GCA_030018715.1 Thermodesulfobacteriota bacterium
CTTTTAAAACCCCTCCCCTCATCCCTCCTGTCGTCCTTATGGCGGAATTTCAAAAGATTATTGTTTCTCTTGACAATTAAACAAGTCTCCATTATCATGACATATTTCTAAAAATGGGAAGGAGAGAGGGGGTGAGAAACCGCAATAGCGGATAGGTGCCGATTCAGGTTGCTTAAACAATTAAATTTTATTATTCGAAAGGAGGGAACCATGAAACGTATTTTTGTTCCATTATTAGCAATCGTGATTATTGCAGCTTTGACCGTGGTCTCCGCGCCAGCGCAAACGAAGAAAGAAGAATTTAAATATGAGGACAAGATTGGCGTGGTGAAGATCAAGGCCGGGGCTCCCATCCACATAGCCTGCTGGATGGTCGTGGCCGGACCGGATGCCTCTTTGGGGACCGATACCAAGCGAGGCGTTGAAATCGCCATTGATGATAGAGGCGGCAAAATTCTGGGATTCCCCATCAAGCTGACCGTCCAAGACACCGGCTGCAATGCCGAAGGCGGGCTGGCTGCTGCCACCAAACTGGCCGCCGACCCAACGATCGTGGCGGCGATTGGCTCCAACTGCTCAAGTGAAGCCCGTCCGGGTGCGCCCATCCTCTGGAAGGCTGGTATAGCGACGGTCTCCCCTTCGAATACCGCGCCATTCCTTACAGACCCCAAGCGCGGCCCGGAATATGAAGGTTATCTGCGCACGGCCCACAACGACAAAGTACAGGGAGCAGTGGCCGCGGAGTTTGCCATCAAGAAATTGAAGGTAAAAAAGGCCGCGACCATCCATGATGGAAGCGTGTATGCCGAACAACTCCAGGGGGTCTTTGCCGAGACCTTCAAGAAATTAGGCGGAACCATCACCTCTCAAGAAGGTGTGGCTCCTACGGACACAGACATGAGACCGGTTCTGACCAAGATCGCCACCGGCAAGCCTGATTTCATTTACTACCCCATATTTATCGCCGCTGGCGGACACGTTACCCGCCAGGTTAAAGAAGTAAGGGGCCTGGAGAAGGTATCGCTGATGGGCGCGGACGGTATATTCTCCACGGATTTCTACAAGGCTGCCGGGGATACGGCGTTAGGGATGTATCACTCCAGCCCTGACTTCTCCGCTTTTGCCGCGGGCTATAAGGATTTCCTGGAAAAGCATCAGAAGAAATATGGAGAAAAACCGCTGGCTCCATTCCATGCCCATGGTTATGACGCGGCCCTGATGGTTTTTGCAGCCATTGAGAAAGTAGCTAAGAAGGGCCCGGACGGAACGTTGCATATTGGCCGGCAAAAACTCCGCGATGTCCTTTACGCCACCAAGAACTTAAAAGGCCTGACCGGCACTATCTCCTGTGACAAACTTGGCGACTGCGCCGACCCGAGGATTGCCGTCTATAAGACGACAGAAGAAAATATCAAGAAATTAGAGATGCCGGACAAACCGTTCTGGACGCCTGAACCAGCCCCAGCCGAGAAAGCCCCAGCCAAGAAGGAACCGGCCAAGAAAGAGCCGGCCAAGAAGAAATAACGCGGTTCTTTTTTAAAGCAGCCGGGATTTTGTAAACTGAAAAAGTTGAGTCGGGAACGAATGATTCCCGGCTCAACCCGAATGGTGTTCCTCCCTGACCCCAGGCCCATGCCTTCTAACTTTTTTTCTACAGTAAAAACAATCTATGAGGCGACGTTGGAGGACGGGTTTTCAATGTGGAAGCGAATGAAAGAGAGAATGACGCCCACCGATATTGTCATGTGGTTGATCGGAGGGGGAATGCTGGCCTTGATCATTTGGGGATCCACAGCCACTTTAATTGCCGGCCGATACACCGCTCACCACTGGTTTGATTTCATGGTCTTTGGTCTGGCCCAAGGGAGCATCTACGCTCTCATCGCCATGGGCTACACCATGGTTTACGGCATTTTGCGGATGATCAATTTTGCCCACAGCGAAGTCTTTATGAGCGGTCCTTACACCGCCTACTTTGTGGCGGCTTTTTTTTACTCCTCCGGTTTTCTGGATCAACAGCCCATCATCAGTTTATTAGCTATTTTCCTGGTCTCCATGTCCGTTTCCACTTTGATCGCTGTTCTTTTAGAGCGGATTGCTTACCGTCCCCTGCGCAATGCCCCCCGCCTGGTTCCTCTCATCACAGCCATCGGGGCCTCCTTTTTCCTCCAATACACCTTCCGGGGACTCTATGGTTCCGGCTTCCAGGCCTACCCGGTAGTAAAGATATTGGAGGGGGAATGGGCGTTCTGGGATTTCCGGATTCTGAAGTTTCAAGCTGTGGTGATTGTGGCTGCGGCGCTGCTGATGGCCGCCCTCTATACCTTCATCCAGCGGACCCGGGTCGGTAAGGCGATCCGGGCGGTGTCCGAAGACAAGGAAGCCTCTTCGCTCATGGGGATTGATATCGACCGGATGATCGTTACAACCTTTGTGATCGGCGGTATGGCCGCGGGAGCAGCCGGCGTTCTCTACGCCTTGATGTTCAAACAGGTGCATTTTTCTATGGGCTTTATCCCGGGAATTAAGGCCTTTACCGCGGCAGTATTGGGCGGCATCGGCAATATTCCCGGAGCCATGTTAGGAGGAATCTTTCTCGGCCTCGTCGAATCTGTGGGCCCCAGCCTCTTTCTGGACGGCCTGGGCATAGTGGCTCCTTATCAACTGAAAGATGCCATTGCTTTTACCATGCTCGTGCTTGTGCTGATCTTTCGACCGACCGGTATTCTGGGAGAAAAGCTGGCCGTAAAAAAAGCCTGAATAGTCAGGTAGTCTTGTAGTCAGATAGTCTAATAGTCGGATAGTCGGGTGGTCGAAAATATGAGTACAAGGCGACTACAAGACCACAAGACCACAAGACTATTAGACTACGCGACTACTAGACTATCCGACTACCAGACTACACGACTACTGGACTCCGCGACTATGAAACATTCTATCTGGCAGGACGGCATTAAGATTGGACTCATCGGCGGGGGAGTCGGAGTCCTCCTTTCCCTGATTGGGATGGTGGAGGCTTTTAGCCAGCGCCATATTATCAGCAATGTGATTTCCATGGGCCATACTTTGCTGCTGGTCATCGCTTTGTTGGTAGGCTATATGGCCGCCAAGCGCGCAAGTCAAACGCAGCCCCTGCGGGTTCTGGCCAACGGGTTGATCTCCGGGCTGATGGTGGGTGGCTTACTGGCCTTGCTGGTCATGGTGGGGAATCTGGTAAGACTGCGGGCGGTATTCATCAATGCCTCGCCGGTCCTTTATAAATTGCTGACCTTT
Organism: Thermodesulfobacteriota bacterium; assembly: GCA_030018715.1. Classification (GTDB taxonomy): domain Bacteria; phylum Desulfobacterota; class SM23-61; order SM23-61; family SM23-61; genus JAHJQK01. The sequence goes on from JASEHN010000103.1 coordinate 3,274, forward strand.
GATTATGGGATAGGGAGCGGCATTTTTCTCCTTCTCTGCGCTGGAACCTTTAGCGGTGTTCTATCTGGTTTGTTTTATCTTTCGCCGGCCCTGGCCCGCCGGGTGTTGTTAACCTCGCTTAGCAGCGTGGTTATGGCTGGGGTGCTGCAAGATTTGCTGCGTCCAACTTTTGCCCTCTGGGGGCCTCTGGCTATCATCAACGAATGGCTTTTTGCGGCTAATGGGCTTACTATCCAGGGCGCTGTATCCTTATTCATTTTGATGGCCCTTATCATTTATTTTTGGGCCAAAAGGGGAAGCGCCGTTAAAACAGGCTTTCGGGGCCTGCCGCCAACCAAGCAGCGGGCCTTGCGAACTACGGGTCTCCTGTTTCTCATCATCGTCTTGTTAATCCTGCCCCAGGTTCTCGGCCTTTTTCTTAGCGAAGTATTAACGATTGTGGGGCTTTTTGTTCTCCTGGGCCTGGGGCTGAATATCGTTGTCGGCTATGCCGGCCTCTTAGACCTCGGCTACGTTGCCTTCTTTGCGATTGGGGCTTATACGATTGCCTTATTGACCTCGCCGGAGTTGGGTTTTTTCGGGTTTTCTTTCTGGTCGGCGCTTCCATTTGCCATCATTGTGGGAATCATCTTCGGGGTCCTCCTGGGCATACCCGTGCTTAAAATGCGGGGCGACTATCTGGCGATTGCCACCCTTGGTTTCGGCGAAATCATCCGTATTCTGGTGCTCTCGGATTTTTTACGGCCATGGTTAGGGGGCGCCCAGGGCGTCGGGAAAATACCCAAGGCAGCCATCGGGAGCATAGAGTTTGCCGGCCCTCAACAGATTTACTATCTCATTCTCGCGGGCTGTTTCCTGGTTGGGTTCATATCCTGGCGTCTTAGAGATTCCCGGCTGGGGCGGGCCTGGATGGCCGTCCGGGAAGATGAGGATGTAGCCCAGGCCATGGGAATCAATTTAGTAGCCGCCAAATTGCTGGCCTTTGCTACAGGGGCTGCTTTTTCTGCTTTGAGCGGGGCCATCTTTGCCAGCAAACTCGGCTCGGTCTATCCCCACAGCTTCAACGTCATGATCTCCATTAACATCCTCTGCCTGATCATCGTAGGCGGCATGGGGTCCATTCCGGGGGTACTGGTGGGAGCCATTGCCCTCGTTGGTCTCCCTGAGCTGCTCAGGGAGTTTGCTGATTACCGGCTTCTGGTATATGGGGCCGCTCTGGTGGCCATGATGCTTTTTAGGCCGGCGGGTCTCTGGCCGGAGGCCGTGCACCGCCGGGAGTTACAGGAAGAGGAATCTGTCGGGACAGAAACAGAATCACTATCGGGCCCCGAACCCGGCAAGCAGGAAGGGGTATAAAGGTTTTATGACTATTCTCACGGCGCGCAAAGCGACCAAACGCTTCGGCGGGCTGGTTGCTGTTGATGAATTGGATATAGATATAAAAGAGCAAAGCATTCATAGCATCATCGGGCCAAATGGCGCCGGCAAAACCACCTTTTTCAACTGCGTTACCGGCTTTTATAAACTGGAAGCAGGAGAAATCTTCTTTAACAACCACTCCCTGGTTGGCCAGTTACCCGATAAAATCGTCCGTTTGGGAGTCTCCCGCACCTACCAGAATATCCGCCTCTTTCCCAACCTGACAGCGATGGAAAACGTTCTGGTGGGACTCCATGGCCACTTAAAAGCAGGTTTCTTTGGAATTGTTCTGGGGATTCCGGCGACAAAGAAAGAGGAAAAGGAAGCAGCTAATGAGGCGCGGCGCATCCTGCGCTTTGTAAACCTGGCCGGCAAGGGTGATTTTCTGGCCAAGAACCTTCCCTATGGCGACCAGCGGCGGCTGGAAATTGGCCGGGCCCTGGCCGCCCGCCCCCATCTGCTGCTTCTGGACGAACCAACCGCAGGCATGAACCCACGGGAGACCAAGGACATGATGGATTTTATCCGGCATCTTCGGGATGATTTAGGGATTACCATTCTTCTCATTGAACATCAGATGCGGGTAGTGATGGGGATCTCTGAAACCGTGACGGTATTGGACTACGGAAAAAAAATCGCTGAGGGAACTCCCGCAGAAATTCAAAAAAATCCAAAGGTTATTGAAGCATATCTGGGAAAGGGAAGTACGGAGAACTAAAGTCGGATAGTCGGATAGTCGGGTGGTCGAAAATATGAGTACATGTCGACTAGAAGACTACGCAACTACTGGACTACCGGACTATCTGACCATGAGACTAAAAAATGCTTGAAGTCGAAAACATACATGCCTACTATGGGCATATTCACGCCCTCAAGGAGGTTTCCCTCACCGTTGAAAAAGGAGAGATCGTCACCCTGATTGGGGCCAATGGAGCGGGCAAGAGTACCACCCTCAAGACCATAAGCGGTTTATTACGGCCCCGGAAGGGATCTATCCGGCTGGACGGAGAAGACCTTATTCGCTACGCTCCCCATGAAATCGTGGTCAAAGGCATTGTGCAGGTTCCCGAAGGGCGGCGTATCTTTGGCCGCCTGACCGTAATGGAAAACCTGGAGATGGGGGCTTTTTCCTGCCCCGATCGGCGGCTTAACAGCGCCAATTTGGAGAGGGTCTTCAATCTTTTTCCCAGACTGGAAGAACGTCGCAATCAGGTAGGGGGTACACTCAGCGGCGGAGAGCAGCAGATGCTGGCTACCGGGCGAGCGCTGATGGCCAATCCCCGCGTCCTTTTAATGGATGAACCTTCCATGGGTTTGGCGCCGGTGCTGGTGGACAGCATTTTTGATACAATCCGGCAACTTCACGCCAGCGGTACGACTATCCTGCTGGTGGAGCAGAATGCCCGGATGGCTTTGCAAGTAGCCACCCGGGGTTATGTACTGCAAACAGGGACAGTGGTGCTCAGCGACACAGCCGAGAATTTGCGGCGAAATGAGATGGTGCGTCAGGCGTATTTGGGCGAGAGCTGATGGGAAGTCATTAAAGATTGCGGAATGCGGAATGAAAAATTCCAATCTCAAATCTAAAACCCAAAATCTAAAGAGGTTCTTGCAAAAGTCTTAAACACAGTCATTCCCGCGAAAGCGGGAATCCAGGGCAGCCTGAAAAATCTGGATTCCGGGTCGCGCTTCGCTTGCCCGGAATGACGATTGAGCACCAGATTTTGAGATTTGCAAGAACCTGCTAAAATATCAGTAAAACTATGAGCGTATATGCGCTGCCAGCGGCTTTGGCTTTTGCCATCAACCTGACCCTGTGCCTGATCGTTTATTTTGATAACCCCCGGGGGGTTGCCAACCGAATCTTTACCCTGTTGATCCTTTCCTTCGTGGCCTGGGACGCCGGCGAACTGATCATGATCAATAGCAGCCAGCTTGATGTGGCTCTCTTTGGGGTCAAGATCATTTTCATCGGGGTTTTTCTCTTTCCGGTCTTTTTCCTCCATTTTTCCTATGTCTTTCCCCGGAAACTAACCAGTTTATTCGATGGCTGGCGCAGCGCTATCCTTTACGCAGGACCCGTTACCCTTTTAATACCGTTTATCCTTTTTTTGCAGGTGGACATCGGGCGAGTGTTACAGATCGGGTCGATCTTTTATTATATCTTTTCTTTCAAAGGGCCACTGGAGTCGCACGTCCTGGCCTTCATATTGAGCTTGATCAGTCTGGGCTACTTTGCCTGGGGAGTGATCAACTTTATAGTCTCTTACCGCCAGACCAAAATTGCCCGCCAGCGACTGCAAATCCTCTACCTGCTGGTGGGCATTACTTTCATGTTCTTCATCGGCCTGGTTTTGCACCTGGTCAATTTCTTTTTTGAACTGGGCTACTCCTTCTTCTTCGTGGCCAGCCTTTATTCCCTTTTGATCAGCTTTTTCTTTGCCCTGGCTTTAGTCAAATATCGCCTGCTGGACATTCACTTCATCATCCGGGGATCCATTCTCTACTCCATGCTCTCGGGTTTAGTCGTGGTCATCTATGTTCTGATCATCAAGAATGTCTGCGATATCCTGGCCAGAAAGCTGGAGACCACATCCTTGCTTGTGGAAAGCGCCTTTGTGCTCATCCTGGTCTTTCTGCTGCGGCCCCTGGAAAGGCGGGTGGAAGAGTTCGTCGATCGATTCTTCTACCGGGACCGGTATCTTTTCCGGCTCAAGTTTTTCGAATTTACCCGCACTCTGCTGAATATCCTCGACCCGAACACCCTCTGCCGGGCCACGGTGGAATTTACTGCCCAGACCCTGGCGGCGGACAAGGTCGGAATGTGGATCCTGGACGGGGAGGCAGATACGTACCGATTGACCAACCAGAAAGGGTTTTCCAGTGAGAGGCGCTTCCCCAGAGAAAGCCCCTTAATCGGCTACCTGAAGAACTCGACACGCGCTGTGGAGCTGGAGTACGTTAAGAACTATCAGGAGTTAGAGATGGAAGTCAAGGCCATGATGGCCGAAGGCTCCTCCGTGATCATCCCTTTCCAGTGGGAAGAGGGCATGTTAGGGTTTTTAATGGTGGGGGATAAACAGAACGGAAAAAATTTCACGATTATGGAAATAGAAGCATTGGAAGCCCTGGCCCCGGCTATGGCCATGGCCATTTCCCGGGCGCTTCTTTTCCAGAATCTGAAGAAGAAAGACTTGCAAATGATGCAATCGGAAAAACTGGCTGCCCTGGGAGAGATGGCCGCTTCTTTCGTCCACGGCATTCGCAACCCCCTGGGGATTATCTTCGGTTCCGCCGAAACGCTGGAGAAAAAAATTCCTGAGCAGGTCCAGGCAGAAATGATCCAGTTCATCCGGGAAGAGTCGGAACGCATCAATCGCATGCTGACGAACTTTCTGGAATTTGCCAAACCAAAGCCACCGGCCTTCCGGGAGGTGAACCTGAAAGATATCCTGGGGCGGACAGTGGAATTAATCTCCACCCCTGCCCGGGAGCGGGGGGTTCAGGTCATCCAGGAATATCCTAAAGGCAGGGTTTCTCTTTTATTGGACCCGGAACAGATTTGGGAAGCTATGGTTAACCTGGAGGTGAATGCCCTGGAGGCCATGCCCCAGGGAGGAACGATGTGCATCACTTTAACCCAGAAAGAAAACAAGGATGTAATCATCCAGGTCACAGATACGGGAGTGGGCATTCCTCCGGGGAACGAGTCCAAGATCTTTGACCCCTTTTTCACCACCAAAGAACAGGGGACGGGTTTGGGTTTGAGCATTGCCCATAAGGTCTTTAAAAACCACGGGGGAACGTTATCTATGGCGAACAATGAGGGAGGGGGGACTACCTTTATCATCACCCTCCCGTGGCCCACAGGTATGATGGGATGTTTCGGCGCAGTAGGCCCTGCCCCGGCGGGGGAGAAGTAAAAATCAATACTTTTTCGCCACAGAGGACACAGAGATCACAGAGCTATAACCAAAATATTAGAACAAAGAAC
>JASEHN010000709.1 GCA_030018715.1 Thermodesulfobacteriota bacterium
TCCTCCCGGCGGATGTTGAAATCCAGATAATAACCGCCGGTTACCCGCTCGGCAAAAATATTCCGGGTCCCGGGAACATCTTTCAAAGCTTTCTCCAGATTTTCCCCGATCCGCTGAATTTCTTCTAACTTCGGCCCCAGAACCTTGATGCCCACAGGGGTGCGAATGCCCGTGGAGAGCATATCAATCCGGGCTTTGATGGGCATGGTCCAGGCGTTGGAAACACCTGGCATCTTCACCGCTTTATCCAGCTCGTCGATGAGCTTCTCCACAGTCATGCCCGGACGCCATTCTTTATCCGGCTTTAAGTTAATCACAGTCTCGATCATCTCCAGGGGCGCTGGATCCGTGGCGCTGTTGGCCCGCCCGGCTTTGCCGAAGACCGATTCGACCTCCGGAAAAGATTTAATAATCCTGTCCTGGGTCTGCAAAATCTGGTTTACCTGGGTGAGGGAAGCCCCCGGAAGAGTTGTGGGCATGTAAAAAAGCGTCCCTTCATAAAGAGGAGGCATAAACTCCGAGCCCAGCTTCAAAAAGACCGGAACGGTTGCCGCCATGGCCAGCAGGGCGAAAACGATCATGGCCTTTTTCCAGCGCAGGGCCAAATTTAGAATGGGTTGATAAACCCAGATCAGGAAGCGGTTGATGGGGTTCTTTTCTTCGGGGACAATCTTCCCCCGGATGAGCAGAACCATCAAAACCGGCGCCAGGGTCACGGACAGAAATGCCGCAAAAAACATGGCAAAGGTTTTAGTAAAAGCCAGCGGCTTAAAAAGCCTTCCTTCCTGGGCTTCCAAAGTAAATATTGGCAAAAAAGACACGGTAATGATCAACAATGAAAAGAAAAGAGGCCGGCCCACCTCTTTGGCAGCCTGGATTATAAGCTCGGTGCGGGCGATGGGCTTCCCCTCCCTCTCCCATTCTTCCAGACGCATATGGGCGTTCTCCACCATGATGATGGCCGCATCCACCATGGCCCCGATGGCAATGGCAATTCCGCCCAGAGACATGATGTTCGAGCCCAGGTTGATGTAATACATGGCTACGAAAGACAGAAGAATGGCGATGGGTAAGGTAAGGATGGGCACCAGGGCGCTGCGGAAATGGAAGAGGAACAAGACTATCACCAAACTGACAATGATACTTTCTTCGATGAGTTTTTCCGTCAGGTTGGCGATAGAGCGCTCGATCAAATCCGAGCGGTCATAAGTGGTTACGATCTTCACCCCCTTGGGTAAGGAAGGCGTGATCTCCTTGATTTTCTCTTTCACCCGCTGGATAACATCGTAGGAATTGACGCCGAAGCGGACCACTACGATACCGCCCACCACTTCTCCGGTCCCATCCAGTTCCGCTGAACCCCGGCGGATGTCCGGTCCTAAAACAACTTTGCCGATGTTTTTTACCAGGATGGGCGTGCCCCGCTCATCCGCGCCGACGACAATATTCTCTATGTCCGCCACGTTCTGGATGTAGCCCCGGCCGCGGACCATGTATTCCCGGCCGGTAAATTCAAGAATGCGGGCCCCCGTGTCCCG
>JASEHN010000104.1 GCA_030018715.1 Thermodesulfobacteriota bacterium
GGCACATCAACCCAAAAGGAGGGAGTCATGAGCAATGGAACTTTTCCGATAAACATGAGGGACATTCGCTTCGTTCTGTATGAACAATTGGGGATTGAACGGCTCTGCGAGTTCGATAAATTCAAGGATTTTTCCCGGGAAACTTTTGACATGGTTCTGGAAGAAGGAGCCAAGCTGGCGGCGGAAGTTATTGCTCCTTTGAATTCCATCGCCGATAAAGAAGGCTGCACCTTCGAGAAAGGGAAAGTGAAAGTCCCGGAAGCCTTCCATGAAGCCTTCAAGAAATACTGCGAGGGCGGATGGATTGCGGCTTCGGCGGATGTTGAAGCCGGAGGGCAGGGGTTGCCGAATTCCGTGGCTCTGGCGACCGCCGAGATGTTTGTGGGGGCGGGCGTTTCCTTCACCACCTACCCCGGGCTTACCCGCGGTTGCGCCAACCTGATTGGAAGTTTCGGCGCTCCGGAACAGAAGCGGATGTACCTGGAAAAAATGTACAGCGGCCAGTGGACCGGCACCATGTGCTTGACCGAATCCCAGGCCGGGAGCGCCGTGGGGGACATTAAAACCATGGCCAAAAAGGAAGGAGATCATTATTTAATCCAGGGCACGAAGATATTCATAACCGCTGGCGACCATAACCTGACGGAGAACATTATCCATGCCGTGCTGGCCCGGACGGAGAACGCCCCTCCGGGAATCAAAGGCTTAAGCCTCTTTATCGTACCCAAGGTGCGCATCAACCCCGATGGCTCCCTGGGAGAAGCCAACGATGTAAATTGCGGCGGCATCGAGCACAAGATGGGGCTCAAAGGTTCGGCGACCGCCACCCTTAATTTCGGAGATGAAGGGAAGTGCCATGGGTATATCCTCGGGCAGGAAGGGCAGGGGATTCAGCTCATGTTCCAGATGATGAACGAAGCCCGTCTGGGTGTGGGAGTGCAAGGGTTTGCTCTGGGGAACCTGGCTTACCTTTATGCCCTGAAATATGCCAAAGAGCGAATCCAGGGCGTGGAGATCACCAAGATGAGAGACCCCAACGCCCCCCGGGTGGCCATTATCAAACACCCCGATGTTCGCCGAATGCTCATGACCATGAAAGCTTATACCGAAGGTCTGCGGGCGCTGATTTACCGCTCCGCCTACTATGCGGATTTGGCCGAGGTAGCCACGGACCCCAAAGAGAAAGAATACTGCGAAAACATGATCGATCTCCTGATTCCCATCGTTAAGGCATATTCAACGGATATAGCTTTTCGCCTGACCGAATGGGCCATCCAGGTTCACGGAGGGTATGGGTATTGCGGCGAATATCCCGTGGAACAGCTCTGCCGGGACGTGAAGATCACTTCGATTTACGAAGGCACGAACGGCATCCAGGCCATGGACCTGGTAGGACGCAAGCTCTCCATGAAAAAGGGAGCCTTGATCATGGGCTGGATGAAAGAAGTGAACGAGTTTATAGAGAAGCATAAAGCCCATCCGGTTTTCGGGATGGCCATTTCGCAACTGGAACAGGCCAAAAATACCCTTATCAATGTTTCCATGCACTTCGCCAAGGTCGCTGCCGGAGGAGACCCGCTCTATACGATGCTCTATGCTTGTCCATACCTTGAGCTTTTTGGAGAAGTAGAGCTGGCCTACCTTCTCATGGACCAGGGGATCATTGCTCAGGATAAACTACAGGCCATCTTCCAGAATGCCGGGGCAACCACGGACGAGGCCAAGGCTAAAGTCATTGATGATCAAGCCGATGCGGCTTTCTACGGCGGGAAGGTCCATATCGCGGAATTTTTTGCCAGCAACATTCTGCCCAAAGTTCAGAGCACAGCGGCTACTATCCTTGGCGGAAACCGCAGCGCCCTGACCATTCCGGATGCCGCGCTTTAACCTTAATTAATTTGTCCTGAGCTGGAAGAGGTGGTCTCGCAATGGGGCCATCTCTTTTTTTATTGCTTATTTTTGACTTGCATCAGGGACAAAATTATTCATTAATGAAATGAGAAGAAACCCTCGCAGGAGTTATTCCATGAAACTGATGATCTTTTTATTTCTGACAACTTTATTCTGGGGGATGGCGGCGATCTTCGATAAGTTAGCTCTTGGCAAAACCAGTCCCTTCACTGGAATGATGGTTCGGCAATTCATCCTGACCGGAATCTTGCTCGCCATAGGTGTTGGCACCGGCCGGCTGGGAAGTCTGGGAACTTTGGACGGCCGTTCAATCATTCTCTTCGGATTGAGTGGAATCTGCGGAGGCGCAGCAGGGCTTTGGACCTACTACCATGCTCTACGGTTGGGTGGAGCGTCGTTGGTCGTGCCGATTACGGCCACCTATCCATTAATCGCTGTCTTGTTGAGTTGGCTGATTTTACAGGAGAGTCTAACCGTTTCCCGCATCATCGGGACAGCCTTGATCGTTCTGGGGGTGTGGTTGGTCAAATAAAACAGGCGATGGGCAATGGATAATAGGCTATAGGTAACAGGCAATAGGCGAACAGCATAAGGCAAAAGGCGCAAGGCGAAAGAAAGGACGATTAGGATGAAAAGAAGAAACGAAAAAAAACTGACAGGGGGCAAACGCGAAAGGGGCTGGAGGGTAGTCCATAGCGGATGCGTTATATAAAACCGCTTATTAGAGGAGGCTCTTGCAAAAGACCGTAATTTACCCTTCGACAGGCTCAGGGTGAATGGGCTTAGGTTGAAATTATTTAGTTTTTCCGTTCGTGGTGAGCTTGTCGAACCACAAAAAAATACTTTTACAAGAGGCTCAGAGTTAAGTATTTTAATAAATAATGACAATTTAGCAAGGCACGAACCACCTTCAATCTTGACAGTTGACCTGTTTATGGACTATATTTAGTCATGCTCAAGGAATGGAGGTACCCCCATGAAACTGTCCAGCCAGATCAAGCCCATCAGTTACCTGAAGGCCCATGCCGCCGAAATTGTAAGGAAGCTGAACGAACACCGGGAGCCGCTGGTCATCACCCAGAACGGCGAAGCCAAGGTGGTCATACAGGACATCGAAAGCTACGAGCAAACCCAGGAAACAATGGCTCTCCTGAAGATTCTGGCGCTCGGGACCCGTCAGATCGGGGAAGGCAAGGTCCAGCCCGCTGAGGATGTGATCAAACGTCTGCGCGAGCGACAGGAGGATCACTGATGCCGTTGGCGGTTTTCCTGACCAATGATGCAGCAGGTGATCTCCATGAGCTTTATGAATATATTGCTCTGCACGATGCGCCTCAAAAAGCGAACTACGTTTTGGAGCAGATCGAGAGAGCCTTCTCCAGGCTGGCCGAATTCCCCGAGCGGGGTGCCCATCCGAAAGAACTGCTGGCGCTCGGGATTCATGAGTACCGCGAGATTTTCTTCAAACCTTACCGCATCATTTACCGGGTCATGGATAAAAACGTCTACGTTCTGCTGATTGCCGTTGGCCGTCGTGACATGCAGACGCTGTTGCAACGGCGATTGTTAGGCGCGTAATACATAGTGCCGGATTGGTGAATGGGAGCGCGATCTGAGGGGCATTGAACAAAAAAGGAATTTGGACATTATGGCCGAACAAAGGAATTCAGAGGACGCCGAAATAGCGGGGTTGAAAATTTCCGGCCCCGTAAGTCGGCGTGACTGATTTCGAAGCCGATGGCGCGGACGCTTTGCGCCGCGCCATCGGGGCTGCGGATTGACATCCGCTTTCTGTCCGGCGCTTGGCGCCGGCCATCAAGCGGCTGCAAGGGAATGTCATCCAGGCGAGCCAGCGCGCGTCCGCCCGCCGCTGATTCGCACCTCCGATGATCATCATATTTTCTTTTTTTTATATACTTTTTTCCCCGAGGCCGACGGGCCTTTTTCTTCGGGAGTCTCCCTTCCTTCGCGATGGGCAGAGGTCATTTTTTTTGTATAGCGGCATTTGGGATAATTGCTGCAGGCGATGAACTGGCCGAAGCGCCCTCTGCGGTAAACCAGGGGAGATCCGCATTTTTCGCAGTCATCTCCCGTATGGTTTGACACGCCATTTGCAGTAGATTCCCCGCCAGCCGGGGCTATTTTTTGGGTATTTTTACACTTGGGATACGTGGAGCAGGCCAGGAATTTTCCGAAGCGTCCGGTTTTGATAACCATGGGTGCCCCGCATTTATCGCAGGTTTCCGAGCTTTTTTCATCCTGGGTCACCTCAATTTTTCCCTCGCCGTTAACCAGAATCTTCTTGGTGTTTTTGCATTTGGGATAGTTGGAACAGGCCAGGAATTTTCCGAAGCGCCCGGTCTTGACGGCCATGGAAGCGCCGCACTTCTCGCAGGCCTCCTGCACAGGCTCTTCCCGCACAATCTCTACCTCCCCTGTTCCATTGCGCTGGAATTCTTTTGTATTCTTACATTCAGGGTAGTTGGAACAGGCTAAAAATTGGCCGTGGCGCCCGAGCTTGATGACCATGGGGGCGTCGCATTTGTCACAGCGTAGATCTGTGGGCATGCCTTTTCCTTTCAAATCCTGCATCTGCAGCTTGGCTTTTTCCAGGTCTTTCTGGAAAGGTTCATAAAAATCCTCGAGAGCCTGCACCCAGGGCAAACGTCCTTCTTCCACTTTATCCAGCTCGTCTTCCATCTGGGCCGTGAATTGAACGTCGAGGATGGCCGGGAAGTTTTCTACCAGTAAATCAGAGACCAGGCATCCCAATTCCGTCGGGTACAGCCGGCCCTTCTCCTTGGCCACGTATTCTCTCTCCTGAATGTTGTCGAGGATGGCGGCATAGGTGGAAGGACGGCCAATTCCTTTCTCCTCGAGTTCCCTGATCAGAGTGGCTTCCGTGTACCGCGGAGGTGGTTGAGTAAAGTGCTGTTCCGGGGTCAGTTGCAGGGGCTTGAGGGCTTCGCCTACAGTCAGATCCGGCAACTTTCCTTCTTCCTGATTCTCCCCTGCGGCGTTTTCATCGGCGGTTTCGATGTACAGGGTCATGAAGCCCGGAAAGAGAAGGGTTGAGCCATTGGCCCGGAAAAGATATTTTCCAGCCTGGATTTCCACGGCAGTCTGATCATAAACAGCCTGGTTCATTTGGCAGGCCACGAAGCGATTCCAGATGAGTTCGTAGAGGGCAAACTGGTCTTTGTCGAGGAACGGTTTCACCGCTGCCGGATCGCGAATTACGGAAGTGGGGCGGATGGCTTCATGGGCTTCCTGGGCCGTCTTGCGGCTCTTGTAGAAATTCGGCTTCTCGGGCAGATACTCGGGTCCGAATTTTTCCGCAATAAACCGGCGCACGTCCTGCACTGCTTCCGGGGAAATGCGCACGGAGTCGGTGCGCATGTAAGTAATCAGCCCGACCGGCCCTTCCTGCCCGAGATCAACTCCCTCATAAAGCCTCTGGGCCAGGGACATGGTCTTTTTGGCGGTAAAGCGCAGCTTTCGCCAGGCTTCCTGCTGGAGATGACTGGTGATGTAAGGGGGAGAGGGATTTTTTTTCCGCTCCTTCCTTTCGACTTCTTTGACGGAAAAAGAGCAGGAAGATAGATCTTTGAGAATGGCCTGGGCTTCCCCTTCGTTTTTAATGTTGGCCTTTTTGGAATCGATTCGCGCCAGAATGGCCTGGAATGAAGGGGGCGCGCTGCCTTCCAGGAGAGCCTGGATTGTCCAATACTCCTGGGATATGAAGGCCTGGATTTCCTTCTCCCGCTCGCAGATGAGCCGTACAGCCACCGATTGTACCCGTCCGGCGCTTAAACCCCGCCGGACTTTATCCCAAAGCAGCGGGCTGATCAGGTACCCCACCAACCGGTCAAGGATGCGGCGGGCCTGCTGGGCTTCGAATTTATCTTTGTTCAAACGTTCGGGCTTAAGGATCGCTTCCCGGACGCTGCGAGAGGTAATCTCGTTAAACAGGACGCGGTGGATCTTGTCCGGTGGCCGGTTTAATTCTTCAGCGATGTGCCAGGCAATGGCTTCTCCTTCCCTGTCAGGGTCTGTTGCCAAATAAATGGAATCTGCCTTCTCCGCGGCTTTTTTAATTTCTTTCAGGATTTTGATCTTTCCCTTAATGACCTGGTACTGGGGGACAAAGCCGCTCTCGATGTCAACACCCAGACGGCTTTCCGGAAGGTCTTTGATATGCCCCACCGAGGCCTTGATGACGAAATTATCTTTCAGGTAATTTGCAATCGTCCGGGCCTTGGCCGGCGATTCAACAATGACTAATGAACTGGACATTTTTTCTCCTAAAAAAATTTTGACCGCAGAGTGCGCAGAGAACACAGAGGCATTTAAATTAGAATAATCAATTCATTTTTTCTGCCGATGACTTCATTGCCAGATTCCCTGCAATCTCCGCGGTTAAATTAGGCTTTAATAAAGCGTATCCCGGGGAGCTGTTTTATGTGCCCGGCGAGTTCGAGCGTAAGAAGAATCGCCGATACTTTGGCGCTGGAGAGCCCCGTCTGAGCAGTAACCCGGTCGATGTGCAGGGCTTCCCGCCCCAGGGCGGAAAAGACTTTGGCCTCTTCTTCGGAAAGCTTCGGCTGCGGGGGCGTTTCAGCGGGCGCGGGCTGAGACAGAGGAAGGATTTCTTCCAGAATGTCCTCAGCCTGAGTGACCAGCTTGGCCCCTTCTTTGATCAACCGGTTGGTCCCCGCACTCCGCGCCGAATCCACATTGCCGGGGACAGCATAAACATCCCGCCCCTGGTCCAGGGCGAAGCGGGCCGTGATCAAGGAGCCGCTGCGCAGAGTGGCTTCGACGACAGCCACCCCCAGGGAAAGCCCGCTGATAACCCGGTTGCGGATGGGAAAATGATCGCTGTCCGGCGGCGTCTTAAGAGGAAACTCGGAGATAACCGCTCCCTGAGCGGCCACCCGGTCGTATAATTCACGGTTTTCCGGAGGGTAAATAATATCCACGCCGCAACCTAATACCCCGATGGTCCTTCCGCCAGCCGCAAGCGCGCCCCGGTGGGCAAAAGAATCAACCCCCCTGGCCAGGCCGCTGATGACGGTTACTCCCTTCCTGCTCAAGCCCATGGCTATTCGTTCTGCGGCTGATTTACCGTAAGTTGTAGGGTAGCGGGAGCCTACAACCGCCACGGCCATCCGGTCTTCGGGGATCAGCGATCCCCGAACGTAAATAAGGGGCGGAGGGTCGTATATTTGCGTAAGGTTCAGCGGATATTCTTCATCCTCCCAGGTCACCATCTTCGCCCCGCTCTTTTCCGAGAGGCGAAGCTCCTTTTCCACTATATGCTGCCAATCGAATTTCTTGAGCGAGGCCGCCACCTTCTGCCCAATGCCTTCTACTTTGTTCAGGTCTTTTAAGGATGCATGAAAGACTCCTTTGGGGCTGCCAAAAGCCTGAGTGAGGCGCTTAAAAAGAACGCTGCCTATGCCCGGAGCCATGGAAAGAGCTACCCAATTAAAAAGGTCTTTCATTTATGCTTTATCGTCCCCCAAAAGTCTAACAAAAAAGGGATCGCGGATTTTTTATACCCACAATCCCTGAATCCTTTTCCGAAAGCTGCGTGGCTCTTTAAAAAATTTGTTTTCAATCCGCGCCAGATACGGCTTTATCTCCTTTGTAAATAGCTTGGGAAGAAAGCGTAATTAGGGCGGTTGAGGTTTCCTCCTGTACAGAGACAACGACTGCCTCGCCTGCTTTGTTCAGGGGCATTCGGCCTTTTTCATTTTTCAGGATTTCCTTAAAAAAATTACCCATCTGATAAATCTGGAAAGTAGCCCCCATCACTACCCCATGCTGACTTCCCCGGTCGATGAAGATCAATTCTTTTTGGGTGAGATTCTCCGCGCCCTCCTGGGAGCCAATCACCATTCCTTCGATTATCTTCTGAGTGCGCATGGGGACGGCCTCAGGAAGGACCGGAGCAGGGACAATTATATGATCACCAAGAAAGATCGGGCGGTAAGCCTTATGAATCTTAGCTGTCACAATAGGATCTTTTCCTTCCAGGATGACCAGTTCACCCGGAATCAATACCAGGTGGCCGATTTTTTCCCTGGTTACAGGATGAATCATAGCCTGACCCAGGCGCACTATCGAGAAACGATCTCCGGGTTTTACTTCCTTGCCCGGCTGCATCTGGATATAAACAACTTCTCCCGCGCTCATGTTGACTACCGGGTTTATCGAACCGATGATCGATCCCCACGATGGAAGGGTTTTGGCGGTTATGTAGCCGATCGGTTGGCCCCCGTCGCGAAGCCCTTGTTTCGGAAGATTCAAGGACTTGGTCGCTTGGGCATGACTTTGAGTGGCTTCCCCGAAGATTAAAAACCAAAGGAAAAAAATTAATCCTGTACTCAGGGCCAGTTTCATCTGCCTCATTGCCCACCCCCGAATTTTTTTAATCGGCACGAAGGGTTTACGCAAGATACATGCCTCTCCAGTTTTTTAAAAATACCTTTCGATTACGCTTTTTGTCAAGGATAATTTTTCCCACCTTTTACTTTTGATTTTCGTTCATGATTTTAGAATAATAGTCAGGACCCGGCCCGAACGGGAGGGGGAATCTTTCGGGAGCACAAGGCAGGACTTCTTTCGCTCCCTCTTTCATCCCCCCCATCCGGGCATCGTCTATCAATGTGAACCTAAACATTGCATAAAAAATACCGGCAACCTGCCCCCCTCACCCCGCCCTCT
>JASEHN010000710.1 GCA_030018715.1 Thermodesulfobacteriota bacterium
TTGAAGCATTTTGGCTGCCCCGCACCCTGGGAGGGTGCGGGGCCACTTTTTACGCCCAAGGTCGCGGAAAAAGCTTAGATTCTAAGCGCACCATTATGGATAACAGAGTGTGAGTAAGTATTGCCCGGGAATTATTCCCCTGAACTCTGTGACCCTTGAACCCACCTGCCTTGCACTTAAAAGAGTCCCCCCAGGCTTCCGGCGTAGCCGGTGAGTTCAACATAACCTTCACAGGAGACCTTTCGCCCTCTCGAGGTCCCTTGCCCTGCCACAGCCCCTTCCCAGTAGATTATCCCGGTTGAACCTTCCGTGTTTAATTCCTGGTCAGCCAAAAGGGGCGAGAGATCCAGTTCGATTTGGGCCGAGGGAACTTTTACTTTCCAGCGGCTCGGATATTCGCCCCGGCTGCGCGGGCTCTTCCATCGATCCAGGACTGAAACGGAGATTTCAGCAAGCTTTAGGTGGTGCGCGGCTCCGTTGGGGTCAATCAAGGTGCCCGAGGACGCAGGCTCTATGGAGCCATCTTTAAGGCGCAGAAAGTAGATCATCAGATCTCTCCCGTCGGAAAGACGGAGGCTGAACCAATCCCAACCCTTCTGATCCGCCGCAAGTTGATTGGATCCGAATTCATGGTCAAACCAGCTCTTGCCCTTTACGGCCACCCGGTTCCCGGCCGCATCTGTTTTTATAAATCCCTGCGTCGTAAGGTCAGTAAAGGAGGTATAGTAAGATGCCTGGCCCTCTTCCGGTCCCTTTTTGCTGAAGCCATTTAATCCGTGTACTACCAGCGGCTTCCCGGGAATGAGTTCCAGCTCAAGCTCCATGTCCTGACTTTTGGCATAAAGGAAGATCTCGTTCCCTTTCATCCTAACAGACCAGTTGAGGAGCCAGACGTCCAATCCCCCTGTGCTGGCTCCGGCGAGTCCCGGGCCAGCCCGCGAAATCTTCTCCGAAAACCGGAATTTTTTCTTAGATAGATCGGTGATGGCCAAGTGAGCCAGATAAACATCCCGTATGTCCCATGGGGTTGGAGATGCGGGAAGCCCATAACGGACACCTTGACGGAAAAAGGTTAGCTGATAGCCATACCGGGTGCCGGCATCGCCCTGAAGGTTTCCGGTAAAATACCACCATTCGGTGCGGTATTCGGGATGGGCCCCGTGGTCCCGGGGAAAAGTCCAAACCCGGGGGCCAACCACCCGTGCCCAGTTGCCATCGCCGGCAATTGAGGAAGGGAGTAAAAATCCTAAAATGGAAAAAAAGAAAATGGTCCGTAATAATCGTTTCATGGCTGTTGTTGTACTGGTGAACAGCTTAAGTAAGTTGACATTCAATGGGTTGTCATTATCAATGGGTTGTCATTGCGAACGAAGCCCTTTATTGCATGGTGTACAGGGCGAAGTGAAGCAATCGTAACACTTTAGCTCTTTGAAAAAAGGTGTGTTGTAAAGGCCAAGGAATTCCAGGGGCCGGGGGCCAGAGCGGAACGCTTGGAATCATAAGGCGCTTATTTC
>JASEHN010000105.1 GCA_030018715.1 Thermodesulfobacteriota bacterium
GCCGATGATTCCTCCCTGGAAAGAGGTTGTGGAAATGATTGAGCCTCTTATAGATCTTGTGGAAGATCCTCGCCGCATTTCCTGGAGATTTGACCCGATCTTGATGGTTGAAGGAAACGGAAAACCATATAGCAACTTTGACTTATTCCCCATGTTAGCTGAAGCGATAACCTGCTACGGGATTGAAAGCTGCCGGGTGAGTTGGGTATCCCCTTACAAAAAAGTGATCACGCGCTTGGCTAAAAAAGGGTGGCGTCTCGCCAACCAAAGCTTAAGCGAGAGAACAACCCAGGCAGATCAATTGGCGGAGGTTGCCAGGGAATATGGAATGAACCTCCATTTATGCTCCATGGAAGGATTGCCGATTTCCCGCTGTATAGACGGTGAACTCTTAAGCGCAATCCATCCCGACGGCCTGGGTTGTTCAAAGGAGAAAGCCAGAGGGCAACGGGAACTCTGTGGCTGCACGAAAAGCGTGGATATCGGCTGGTATTCTCTAAAATGTAAGCACGGATGTTTGTACTGTTATGCCTGCCCGTGAAAAGATAGGGTTCAAGGGGTCAAATTTTATAGCGCAAGGCGTAAGGCGCAAGGGGTAAGTGGGAAAAAAGAAGATCAAAAGAAAAAAGAGATTAATTGATGCCTAAAACGGTGGATGATCGATTCTCACTGAAATTTCACGGCTGGGCTGGCCTTGGCATTATGGGCATCTCGGAAATTCTGCTCTTGGCCGAGGTTTCCTTTGTGAAAATTTATTTCACCCCTTTGGTCTGGAGCGGATACATTCTTTTCCTCGATAGCCTGATTTACCGCAGCAAAGGGAGCTCCCTCCTGGTCAACCGCCCCAAGGAATTTGCCCTGATGCTTCCATTATCCGTTGGATTTTGGCTGATCTTCGAATTTTATAATCTTTATATTCAGAACTGGAATTACGTGGGCCTGCCGGAAGATTTTTTATTACGGTGGATTGGCTACGCCTGGGCTTTTGCGACCATCTGGCCGGCAATTCTGCTAACGGCCGAAAGTCTGGAAGGTTTGAGTTTTATTTCCCGGCAAAAAATTAAACCCCTGGTCATTCATAGAAAAACTCTTTTTTCTTCCTTATTCTTCGGCGTTTTTTGTTTAATTATTCCTTTAATTGTTTCATCCGCTGTTGCTAAATATCTGGCCGCTCCTGTCTGGCTGGGTTTTATTTTTTTGTTGGACCCGCTCAATTACTGGATGGGGAGAAAATCAATATTCCGGGACCTGGAAAAAGGAGACCCGCGCACCCTTTACTGCCTGCTTCTCTCCGGATTCATTTGCGGCGGATTATGGGAATTCTGGAATTACTGGGCCGGAGCCAAGTGGCATTACACCGTTCCGATTCTGGGCCAGGTGAAAATATTTGAAATGCCGGTCTTGGGGTACCTGGGCTTTCCGCCTTTTGCCGTGGAATGCT
Source organism: Thermodesulfobacteriota bacterium (assembly GCA_030018715.1). GTDB lineage: Bacteria > Desulfobacterota > SM23-61 > SM23-61 > SM23-61 > JAHJQK01. Next base: position 1,442 of record JASEHN010000105.1, read on the forward strand.
ATGCCATGTACTTCTTTGTTATGAATGTTATCTCCAAAAGGTCAAATTCCTGATGAATAAAATATTTGGCCCATCCGGCCTTTTGGCCGAGAAATTGGATGAATACGAATACCGCCCGGAGCAGGGTCAAATGGACGAAGCGGTAACCCGGGCCTTCAACCAGGAAAGATTCCTGGTGGTCGAGGCCGGTACGGGGACGGGAAAGACCCTGGCTTATCTCATACCGGCTGTCCTGAGCGGAAAGCGGGTGATTATTTCCACGGGAACCAAGACCCTGCAGGAGCAGTTGTTTTTCCGGGATATCCCCTTCATCCGGGAGAAATTAGGCTTTTCATTTAAAGCTTCTTTCATGAAAGGAAGGGGCAATTATCTCTGCCGCAGGAGGTTCCGGCTTTTTTCCCGTCAGCCGATGTTGAAGGCCGTTGAGGAGATTGCTCATTTTCAATTCCTGAAAAACTGGGCCGGACGGACCAGGACCGGCGACCGGGCCGAGCTGGCCGAGCTTCCGGAAGACCTGGATTTCTGGAAAGAGGTTTGCGCTTTCAGCGAAACCTGCCTGGGGCAGGGTTGCGAGTTCTTTGAGCGCTGTTTCATCACGCGCATGAGACAGGCAGCTGCCGCGTCTGATGTTATCATCGTGAATCATCACTTATTTTTTGCTGACCTGGCCGTGCGCCAGAAAGGTTATGGGGAGGTTCTGCCACGGTACGAAGCAGTGATTTTCGATGAAGCCCATCAACTTGAAGAAATAGCCACCCAGTATTTTGGCATGTCCGTGAGCAATTTTCGTTTCGAGGAACTGGCCAGGGATATTCGCCGGGAAATGGGCGCGGCCAAGATGAAAGATGAGGCGTTGAATAGAACTTCCTCCGCGATCCTCGATGGCCAGGAGCATTTTTTCAGTTATTTCCGCGGGGGTGAATCCCGGTTTCGCTTGCAGGCGGAACGGCTTCTGGGTAAAATAAAAGATGCGGCCCTTACGCTTACGGAAGAGCTGACGTTCGTCTTCGCCCACATCGAAGGAATGAAAGAACCTCCGGAAGGAATACGGGCCTTAAGCCGCAGGGCCGAGGAGTTAAAAAAGGAATTTCTGGAAATATTGAACCCCTCCGAGACCAGGCTGGTTTACTGGTGCGAGGCAAGAGGGCGGGGGATATTCCTGCATGCCTCCCCGGTTGACGTATCCCCTGAACTTAAGGAGCACCTTTACGGCCGGGTAAAGACGATTGTCTTCACTTCAGCGACGATTTCCGCGCGGGGGAGCTTTTGTTTCTTTAAAGAAAGAATAGGGTTGGACGGCCCCCTGAAGGAGGCAACGGATGAGTTGATGCTAAATTCATCGTTTAACATGGCCAAGCAGGCCCTTATTTATCTGCCCAAAAATTTGCCCGACCCCAACCAGCCTTCATTCGTAAAACAGGCGGCTTTGGAAATCGGCATGATCCTGGAGAAAACTCAGGGGAGGGCTTTTCTCCTTTTCACCAGCGTAAAAAATATGGAAGAAGCCTACAGGTTGCTGAAGGACCGGCTTCCTTTTACCTGTTTTTTGCAGGGAGAACGCCCCAAATCCACCTTAATCCAGGACTTCAAAGAAGATGTGCACTCGGTCCTCTTTGCCACAGTTAGTTTCTGGGAAGGGGTGGACGTTCAGGGAGAAGCTTTGAGCTGCGTGATCGTGGACCGTCTTCCGTTTTCCTGGCCCAGTGAACCCATCATGGAAGCCCGGCTGGAGAAAATCGCTTCCTCCGGCGGCAGCCCTTTCTGGGATTATCAAGTTCCTGCGGCAATCATCCTGCTCAAGCAGGGCCTGGGTCGATTGATCCGCACAAGACGGGACCGGGGTTTATTGGCCATCCTCGATCCCCGGCTTATGACAAAGAGTTACGGGAAGGCCTTCCTGGAAAGTCTTCCTCCCTGTCCTGTGGTTAATGACCGACAGGCCATCGGCCAGTTCTTTTCCTCCCTTGTCTGACCGTCGATCATTTCAACTTTTATTGTGGCTCAGGCGGGAGAGGGATCGGCCTCCTGCCTGAGCCTGGGCATGGATGAGATTGCCCGCATGATCTTAAGAATAAAGCGATCGACGGTCAGCTTCCTTATTCGTTGACTATATGGCCAGGAAGCATTATAATAATAAAAAAATTGAGAAATTGTGCTCTGGAGGAATAATAACCTTACAAGTGGTGCTGCACATATATAGCGTTATTCTTGCGCTCTCGTTTGTCAACGCTGGTTCTGTTAGAGAGCGCGGCTGAAATATAGCGATAACTTTGTGCTGCACCATGAGCATGATTTTTTTAAATTGGTTTGGAGGAAATAATGGCTAATATTGCCGAAGAAGAACAGATTAAAATTCCGGATATCCTGCCGTTGCTGCCGGTTCGGGACACGGTAATTTTTCCTTATATGATATTGCCCCTTTTTGTAGGCCGCGAGAGTTCAATCAAAGCGGTGGATGAAGCCTTGTCCAAAGACCGGATGATTTTTCTGGCCACTCAGAAAGTGGCCACGGACGACAACCCCTCACCGGCAGCCATCTACTCGGTGGGCACTGCGGCCATGGTCATGAAGATGCTCAAGCTTCCCGATGGAAGGGTGAAGATCCTGGTTCAGGGGCTGGCCAAAGGGATCGTTAAAGAATATCTTCAAGAGAAACCCTTATTTGCCGTGCGTATCCAGCGTGTGGTTGAGCCGCCCATGGAGGATGTTTCCCTGGAGGCAGAGGCCTTGATCCGCAGCGTCAAGGAGCAGAGCGAAAAAGTTTTAACTTTGAAGGGAATCATTTCTCCGGATGTGCTGGCTATTCTTGACCAGATCGAGGAGCCAGGAAGGCTGGCCGACTTAGTGGCCTCAAACCTCAAGCTGAAAATTGAAGATGCCCAGAGAGTCCTGGAGACCTTTCATCCCCTGCAGCGCTTGAAAAAGGTTAACGAATACCTCTCCAAAGAAGTCCAGGTTTCCACCATGCAGGCCAAGATTCAGTCCCAGGCCCGGGAGGAAATGAGTAAGACCCAGCGCGAATATTTCCTTAGGGAGCAGCTCAAGGCTATTAAAAGTGAATTGGGCGATATCGACGAAAAAACCCAGGAGGTCAATGAATTAAAGGAAAAAATTAAAAAAGCCAAGATGCCCGCGGAAGTGGAAAAAGAAGCGAACAAGCAGGCAAATCGCCTGGAACAGATGCACCCGGAATCGGCCGAAGCTACGATCGTGCGCACCTACCTGGATTGGCTCGTGGAAATTCCCTGGAGCGTGAGCACGGTGGACAACTTAGACATTAAAAAAGCCAAACAAGTTTTGGATGAAGACCATTATAACCTGGACAAAGTCAAGGAACGTATCTTAGAGTACCTGGGTGTTAGAAAACTGAAGGAAAAGATGAAGGGTCCCATCCTTTGCTTCGTTGGCCCGCCTGGTGTGGGAAAAACTTCTTTGGGGAAATCGATTGCCAGGGCCCTGGGGAGGAAATTCACCCGCATTTCATTGGGGGGCATCCGGGATGAGGCCGAAATCCGCGGCCACCGCCGGACTTACATCGGGTCTCTGCCCGGGCGCATCATCCAGGGAATCAAGACGGCCGGATCAAACAACCCCGTATTTATGCTCGACGAGATTGATAAAGTAGGGACAGACTTTCGCGGCGACCCGTCCGCAGCCCTGTTAGAAGCTCTTGACCCGGAACAGAATTTCGCCTTCAGTGATCATTATCTGAACGTTCCTTTCGATCTGTCCAAGGCTATGTTTATCACCACGGCAAATATTCTGGACCCGATTCCCCCGGCCTTGAAAGACCGGATGGAAGTCCTGAATCTAGCCGGTTATACCAGCGAAGAAAAATTAAAAATTACCAAGCAGTTCTTATTCCCCAGACAACTGGAGGAGAACGGCATAACCAAGGAGATGTTATCCATCAGCGATGAGGCCATCCTCCGCATAATCTCTCAATACACCAAAGAGGCCGGGGTGCGGAATTTGGAAAGGGAAATTGCTTCTGTCTGCCGCAAAGTGGCCCGGAAAATCGCCGAAGATGAAAAAGGCCCCTTTCCTGTTTCCAGCCTGAATTTGCACAAATATCTGGGCCCGCCGAAATTCCTTCCCGAGGACGAATTGGATGTGAACGAGATCGGCGTGGCCACGGGTTTGGCCTGGACTTCCGTGGGCGGGGAAATTCTGCACGTGGAGACAACTACCATGAAAGGGAAAGGCAACCTGACCCTTACCGGCCACTTAGGTGATGTGATGAAGGAGTCCGCCCATGCGGCTCTGAGCTATGCCCGATCCAGAAGCAAAGAATTTGACCTCGACCCCGACTTTTATGAAAAACTGGACGTGCATATTCATGTCCCGGCAGGGGCTATCCCGAAGGATGGACCATCGGCGGGGGTTACTATGGCCACATCCCTGGTTTCGGCCCTGATGCGCATCCCGGTGCGAAAAGACGTGGCCATGACTGGAGAGATTACCCTCCGCGGGCGCGTGCTGCCGATTGGCGGCCTGAAAGAGAAGACTTTGGCCGCCTTGAGGGCGAAAATTAAAAACGTTATCATGCCCGATCTAAACCAGAAAGACCTGGAAGATATTCCCCCCTATATCCGGCGAAAGGTCAATTTCATCTTTGTGAAGAACATGGATGATATCCTGAAAGTGGCTCTGGTTCCGGAGATGGCTAAACCCTTACCCGAGGTTGCCAGGGAAGACCCCGGGGAAAAGAAGGGGCGGCCGGAAAGCCATTCCGTCTCTTTGCCCGTATGATCAATTCCTTGATGGGCTCGTAAAAAGTCAAATTTGGATGGCAAAGTAAAAAACTCCAGATCCAAGGCGCGCAAATCCATCAATTCCTTCGGATGGCCCGGTGGAACTTCGAGAAATCGGTGAATTCGGCCTCATTCTTAGGATTCAAAAACGCATTGCCGCGCTTCCGCCCGCCGTAATAAAGGGGATTGGGGATGATGCTGCCGTAACATCTTTATCACCCGGCACAGAACTGGTCTCCACAGTGGACCTCCTGGTGGAAGGGATCCACTTTAACCTGTCTCTGACTTCCGCTCATCTTTTGGGCAGAAAATCTTTAGCCGTTAACTTAAGCGACATGGCCGCCATGGGAGCAAAGCCCTGCTTTGCCCTGATTTCTTTAGCCCTCCCTTCCCGAACGAGCCTTAAGTTTATTGACGATTTTATCTCAGGATTTTTGGAGATGGCCGGAGCCCACGGCGTTTCCCTGATCGGGGGAGACACGTCGGCTTCACCCGATAAGTTGTTTGTCAGCATTACGCTTTTGGGGGAAGGCAAAAAAGGAGAACTGGTTTTTCGGAGTGGAGCGCAACCCGGAGATAGGCTTTACGTGACGGGCACGCTGGGGGATTCGCTTTTGGGGCTGCATGTGGCTCAAAAAAGAGAAGGGAAGCCCGCATCACCCGATGAGGCCTATCTATTGGAAAGACACCTGAACCCGACACCCCGCGTACAAGAAGGCAGGGCCCTGGCTGAAAAGGGCATGGCCCGGGCGATGATCGATGTGAGTGATGGCCTTTTTTCCGACCTTAGGCACATCTGCGAAGAAAGCCGGGTGGGAGCGACTGTCTGGGTTGAGCGGATCCCCCTTTCCGCCCCTTTTCAATCCGTTGCTTCCACGCCGGGGGGAAAGGGCTGGCAAGCAGCTATCAAAGGGGGAGAGGATTACGAACTTCTTTTTTCAGCGGCGCCAGAGAAGGAATCAGAGGTCAGGGAACTTGCCCGGGGATGGGAATGCGGCCTGGCCTGCATCGGAAAAATTGAACCGCAATCCCAGGGTATAATCATCCGGGATGAGAACGGCCCGGTGGATCCCCGTCTCCTTAAAGGATATGATCATTTTGCCTGAAAATATACCGCAGAGATCGCTGAGGAACACAGTGAGGCAAAGGAGGTGTATCCGTGGAGATTGACGCCCTTTTGCGTCTTTATATGATTTTTTTCCTCTTCTGGGGGCTGGTCTTCTTCGCTTTTTCGGAAGCAGCGTTATTCGGCCTGGGCCGCCTTGGCCGGCAGAAACTCAAAGAAGAAGGGCATCCCCGTCATCCGCTGATCGAGCGTCTCCTGAGCCGTCCCCGCCAGTTGATTATTTCCCTTTTAATCGGAAACGAGGCGATTAACGTGGCCATCTCCTCTTTAACCGCCGCTCTGTTTATTGGTTTGTGGGGAGATGCAGCGAAATGGGCGGCCATTCCCGTGGTGGTTTTTATTGTATTACTTTTCGGGGAGGTGATACCCAAAACCATTTCGGTAAACCACCCGGATAAAATCGCCCCCCTGGTCTGTGGAACCGTTGGCCGGTTTGCCCAAATCGTCTCTCCCCTGCGCTGGATTCTGGAAAGGATCATCAGCGGCACTTTTAAGCTGTTCCAGGTCGTACCCGAATCTCCCCCTCCTCCGATGACTGAGGAAATGTTTAAAAACCTGGTGGAGACAAGTCAAAAGGAAGGAACCCTGGAGGAGATGGAGAAGGATCTGATCCACCGGGTGTTCAGGTTCGGGGATCAGACCGTAAAGAACGTCATGACCCCGCGGGCGGCTGTATTTGCCCTCCCAATTGCCACGAAGTGGGAGAGCGCCATTGAAGCTTTAAGGGAGCGTCGATTTTCCCGCATACCCGTTTATGACAAAAATGCGGACAACGTCGTAAGAATCCTCTACGCCAAAGAACTTTTGGGGGTTCGGGGGAAGGGAGGAAGGGCGGGAGAAGTAAGCTTGCGGAGTTTTCTGCGCAAGCCCTATTTTATTCCCCCGAGTAAGAAATTAGACGACTTGTTCCTGGAGTTTAGAAAACAAAGGATTCATCTGGCCGTTGTGGTCAATGAATACGGCAGGCTGGCCGGGATTGTCACCCTGGAAGACCTTCTCGAAGAATTATTCGGAGAAATTTACGATGAGCTTGACTTAGAACGTCAAGCCAAGAAAGAGAGCAGAAAGAAAAAGAGAGGAGTCATCGATGAGAATAAATCCCCAGCCTAAGAAGGAAACCGATTGATGGGCGAAGCGTCTCCTCTATTAATCCTGGGAATCATCATTATTGTTTTTTTATTCCTGGAAGGGTTTTTATCCGGCTC
>JASEHN010000106.1 GCA_030018715.1 Thermodesulfobacteriota bacterium
GGGGGAATAGTAGAACGGATGAAGTTCCATTACTTTTGCGAAACTCAATAAATTAAGCGATTTTACGATTGAAGCATTTAAGATTGTCTTTCCCGCAAAAGGGTAATCCAGAAAAAAGTCAAAAATCAGGGAGTAGGTATTTTCCCCTGCTTTAAAGACACTCAGGGAGATTGGTATGAACTTTGATCTAACCGAAGAACAGGCCGCCATGGAGCAGATGGCCAGAAATTTTGCCGAAAAAGAAGTTGTTCCCAATTTAAAAAGAGAAGAATTCAACCGCGATCTGGTTAGTAAAATGGGGGAGTTGGGCCTTTTCGGCTGCGCCTTTCCAGAAGGTATGGGAGGTTCAACCTCGGGGTTCCTGGCTCATTCCATTGTCTGCGAGCAGATCTCCACTTACGACTCGGGATTGCGGGCCCTTTTCAACCTTCAGGCCATGACCGTGCCTTACACCATAATGGAATGGGGCAATGATCCTGTGCGCAAGAAATATGTGAAAGCTCTGGTCGCTACCGAAAAGTTAGGCTGTACTTGTTTCTCCGAGCCTAACGCCGGGTCGGATATCGCCGCCATCGAGACCAAGGTAGTGGACAAGGGGGACCACCTCTTAATAAACGGGGCCAAGACCTGGATCTCCAACGGAACCGTGGCCGATTATGCCGTGGTCTATTGCACTTTTGACCGATCCCTTAAACATAATGGTCTGTGTGCCATTGTCGTAGAGACTAATCAGCCGGGCTGGCAGCCCCACGAAATTCCCAAGTTAGGGGATAAAGCTTCGCCCATTGCCGAGGTTTTTCTCGAAGATGTGGTGGCACCCAAGGAAAACCTCTTGGGCGAATGGGGAGGAGGGTTTAAGGTAGCCATGACCGCCCTGGACCGGGGCCGGATCAGCGTGGGCAGCGGTGCCGTAGGGATTTGCCAGGCCTGCCTCAATGCCTCCGTAAAGTATGCCAACGAACGCGTGCAATTCGGACGCCCGATTCGGGACTACCAGATGGTCAAACAGGTCATCGCCGATATGGTTACCTATACGGAAGCAGCCCGCTTCCTGGTCCGCCGGGGGGCCTGGCTTAATGACCAGGGACGGCCTTTTACCCGGGAAATTGCCATTGCCAAGTATTTTGCCGGAGAAGCAGCAGTGCGCGCCGCCGGATGGGCCATGGAGATTCATGGGGGGATGGGGTACTCTCTAGAGCTTCCGGTAGAAAAATTTTACCGCGACTCCAAGCTGTATCAGGTCGGCGAAGGCACCGCCAATATCATGCGCCTGCTTATCGCCGATGACGCCCTGGGAGTAAAGAAGGCCAACCGTCCGCGCTTGAAGGTTCCCAGCGATTTCCGCGATCTGAGTTAAGTCCTAATGAAAAACTTACCCAAGGAGACTAGAAAATGGAGACCCTCATTCTAGAGAAAGAAAATCATTTTTTTTGGATCAAGCTCAACCGCCCAGAAGCGATGAATGCTCTTAACACTCAGATGGCCAAGGATTTAATTACCGCGGCCCAGGATGCGTCTCTCGACTGCGACGTCTGGGTAATGGGCCTTACTTCCACATCCGAAAAAGCTTTCGGAGTGGGGGCTGACTTGAAGGAGCGGAAGAATATGTCCCAGGAACAAATTGCTGGGCAGCGCATCATCTTCGCTAGAGCCTTTGCTGCCCTTAAAAGTTTGCCCCAACCCTTCCTCGCCGGGGTCAAGGGATTTGCTCTGGGGGGGGGATTTGAACTGGCCCTTATGTCTGATATAATTATCGCCGGAGAGAACGCCCAGTTTGGCCTGCCGGAAGTTCGTGTCGGCCTGATTCCAGGGGGTGGCGGAACCCAGAACCTCCCCCGGCTCATCGGAAAGAACCGGGCCAAAGAAATGATCTTTACCGGAAAAAGGATCAATGCTGCGGAAGCCCTGGCCATGGGAATCGTCAGTAAAGTCGTACCGGTCGAGCAGGTAGAGGGAGCGGTTTTTCAACTGGCCCAGGAAATCTGCGCCAATGCTCCCATTGCCGTCCGCCAGGCCAAAAGGGCGATCAACCTGGGAATGGACGTTGATTTGCACACGGGCCTGCAGATTGAAATCGAGACTTACAACGTCAACCTCGTTACCGAGGACCGGAAGGAGGGCATCCGGGCTTTTAACGAAAAACGCCCGCCTCGTTGGCAGGGAAGGTAAAAGGTCGCTTCAGGTTAAAAAAATACTGGCTGGCTCCTAATAAAACAGGTATAATAAAAAAATAATACCAGGAGGACACCATGCTTTATGAAATCGGGGAGACCGCCGGTAAGGTTTGGATGTTCCTTAATCAAAAAGGGGAATCCAATCTCAATCAGTTGAAAAAAGGTGTCAAGGCTGACCCCAATTTAATTCTTCAGGCTATTGGCTGGCTGGCCCGGGAAGAAAAAATACTCATCGAAAAGAAAGGGCGCTTCATTACCTACGCCGTGAAAGATTAACTTAGGAAGGTTCGTTAATTTTGGAATTTGTCGGATCAGGCTTCAAAGAACGGGTGATCGAATTTTTTTTGGCCCTGAGCGGGAATCTTGTCTACCATCTCTTTCTCCGGCCTAAGGACTATTTCAACTCCCGGAAGAAGAATCGCTAACGACGCCAATACCCCGCAAAGCAAGCAACGTGAAAAAACGTTGGCCTCCAGAGCCCATGTTCCAAAGCCCCTTTGGAGTATTCGGCATGAGGGTCTCACCTTCCGGTGCTGAAAGGATTGGCCTTTTCCCCTCCATCCCGAAAATAAACTTCATGGGAAACAGATAAAATCCCTGTTAATCCTCAATCCTTCTGCGGGCAAAGGCCAGGGGAGAAATCTTCTTTCTCCCTTGGTTAAAAAGCTCCCAGAACTTGAATTTTCCGCTGATTTAATCCTTCCCCGACATCCTGATGAAGCTCTTGCTAAGGCCCGGAATGCCCAAGACAAAGGATGTGACTTTCTTGTTGCCTGTGGAGGAGACGGGACGGTTCATGCCCTGCTTCCAGCTCTGGTGAACCGCCCGACAATTTTGGGACTACTCCCCGTGGGCACTGCCGATGATTTGGCCCGGGAGCCGTTAAATAATACCCTTCTCTCGGAACTTTTTCAGCTCTTCCCTGCAGTATCCCAGACGATCACAGAAAATTTCTTCATTGTGCTCACCGAGCAGCGGAGGCCGAGTCACCTGATCTTCTGCGCTCATCCCCGAAACTCGGATGGGGATTCCGGGAATCTTCACCTGACCGACCTTCGGATTTTCCACATCGATGATCATGTGCCGGTGGAGGAGTTGGGGTTCTTTGACGATCATGGAGACATCATTGATCGGCCCGCAGGGAATTCCCTTTCCTTTCAGAAGGGGCAACCATTCCTCAGCGGGTTTCCCTTGCAACGCCTCCTCCAGTAGGGGGAGAAGTTCCTTCTTGTTTTTATTGCGAACCTCTATATTCCGAAAATGGGGGTCTTCGGTAATCCGGGATAACCCCAGAAGAGAGCATAAATCCGCCCAGTGGGCGGGGGTCACGGCGGCGATGTTGATGGGGAAAGTCTTGGTGGCAAAAGTTTCATAAGGCGTCAGGATGGGATGCCCGGTTCCCAGAGGCTTGGCGATATTTCCGCTTAAAAAGTAGTTTACGATTTGGTGGCCCATGGCGACGATCTGAACGTCAAGCATGGACAGGTCTATGTAGCAACCTTCACCAGTCCTCGCCCGCCCGAGCAGGGCTGTCAGGATGGCAATCGTCCCGGCCAATGCTCCCATGATGTCTGCTTGGGCGAGGCCAGGTTTCAGAGGTTTTCCCCCTTCTTCCCCTGTGACGCTCATGGCTCCGCTCATACCCTGGATGATGAGGTCGTAGGCAGCGTCATCCCGCGATGGGCCGCTTTGTCCAAATCCGGAGACGGAACAGTAGATTAGCCGCGGATTCATGGGCCGGAGGGCTTCATAGTGGAGCCCCATTTTTTTCATCACTCCTGGACGAAAGTTCTCCAGAAGCACATCGGCTTCTCTGGCCAAGCGGAGAAAGATCTCCTTGCCCTCCTGGGTCTTCAGGTTTAAGGTAACGCTCTTTTTGTTGCGGTTGGCCGCCAGAAAATGAGGACTCTCCCCATGGCAGCCTGGCGGGGTCCAAGCCCGGACGTGGTCGCCAGTCCCCGGTGGTTCAATTTTCAGGACTTCAGCTCCAAAATCTCCCAGCAGCATCGACCCGATGGGGCCCGCCCAGGCCTGGGAAAGATCGACGATTTTCAATCCCTCCAGCGGTTTGCTCATGCTCATGAATTTGTATTCTCCTTATCGTTGATCTGAGCCAGGCCTTTTTCTTTCTCCCGGCCGGCAAGAGAGGCCAATTTACATTCCTGCGAATCAACGATTCGCCTTCCGGTACCCCAGAGCATCCTGAGCAATGATGAGCTTTTGGATATTAGCCGAACCCTCCAAAAGCTGATACAGCTTGGCATCTCGCAGGTAACGTTCTACGGGGTATTCACCAGAATACCCATAGGCCCCGTGGATCAGCAAAGCCAGATCTGCTAAGCGAGAAGCGGCATCGCAAGCATAATATTTGGCGATGGAAGTTTCCAGAGTGTTATTTTCCTTGCCATGGTCCTTTTGATCAGCGCAACGGTAAACCAGCAGGCGCGCAGCCTCAGTCTCAACCACCATCCGGGCAATCATATCTTGGACCATCTGGAACTCACCGATTTTCTGACCAAATTGTTCTCGCTGGTTGGCATATTTGATGGATTCATCCAGGAAGGCTTGGCAAACTCCGAGAGCGCCGGCCGCGGCCGTGAGGCGTGATCCGTCTAAGTCTATCATCATGATGGGAAACCCGAATCCTTCTTCCTGAAGTAAGTTTTCCTTGGGGACAGCAACATCCTCCAAAATGACCTCTCCGGTAGGACAAGCATGCCAGCCTAGTTTGTCTTCGATGAGTTTCGTAGAGATGCCGGGGGAATGCATATCAACCAGGAAAGCAGATATTCCCTTGTGCCGTTTGCTTGTATCCGTATAGGCAAAGAACACTCCTAAATCTGCCACCGTGGCATAGGTGATCCAGGTCTTGGAGCCATTCAATATATAGTGGTCTCCTTTTTTTATGGCCATGGTCTTCAAAGAAGCAGCGTCAGACCCGGCATTCGGTTCTGTAATACAAAAACATCCCAGGAGTTCTGCTTGCACCAGCCTGGGAATAAGGGTTTGACGCTGTTGTTCCGTGCCGAATTTAAGGATTGTCCGAGCGGTCAGCATTGTCTGCATGTTGAAGGCGGCGCGTAACGAACCACTGACCTTGGCCACCTCCTCGCAAACGATGGCGTGAGCCACGTAGCCCATTCCGTTGCCACCATATTTTTCCGGGATGGGACAGCCGAAAAATCCTAATTGGCCCATCTTGGAAATCAGTTCTCGCTGGAAGTGATGGGCTTTTTCATCAGTGGCTGCAACCGGGACGATTTCCTTCCGGCAAAAATCCCGGACCATCTGTTGTAAAGCCCTATGTTCATCGGTGAGTTCAAAATCCATTTCTTCCTCCTTTTCCATCCCTCCTGCGCAGTTCCGATTACTTCCCTTAAAAGTTCTGAGGATCAGGGATTTCTTGCAAAATTCTTTTACGCCCCTTCCTTGATCCTATGCCTTTTTTCAGACCTGTAGGCCAAAAAGTTGATCCCCAGCACCATTACCAGTAAGGAGAATCCAATGAAATCCGTGAAGAGTCCCGGTTTAATAAGACAGATTCCCCCGGCCGCCAGAAAAATCCTGAAGGGAAGCGTAAGGCGGGTCAAAATCCAGCCCTCCACGGCCGCGGCAATGGAGGCCGAACCCAAAAGGCCTGTTAGCGCAGTCAAAAGAATCGTTGTTCCAGAACCTATGGCCAGCATGGAAGGTCCATAAATAAACATGTAGGGGATAATAAAGGCAGCCAGGCCCAATTTGCAGGCGATTAAACCCGTCTTCATTGGCGGCGCTCCGGCGATCCCTGCGCCTGCATAAGCCGCCAAGGCCACGGGCGGGGTAATGGCTGAGATAATCCCAAAATAGAAGACAAAGAGGTGAGCGGCGATCGGGGGAATACCCATTTTGATCAGGGTCGGGGCAACCATGATAGCCAGAACGATGTAGCAAGCAGTTGTCGGCATACCCATCCCCAGGATGAGGGAGGCAATCATGGTTAAGAACAGGAGGAATAACAGGTTTCCTCCAGCCAGGTCTATGAGAAGACCGGAAAGGACCATCCCCAGCCCCGTCAGGGTAAAAATTCCCACCACGATGCCGGCGCAGGCGCAGGCTGCGGCCACCTCGACGGCTCCCCGAGCCCCATCCTCCAGGGCCCTGATGAGCTTTCTTAAGTTCATTCGATCCTTTTTTCTAAGCGCGCTAACAATTATCGTGGCTACGATTGACCAGGAAGCAGCTCTGATGGGCGTAACCATGGCGATGGCCAAAAAATAGATGAGGAGGAGCGGCGGTACCAAGAGCGGCCATCCCTCTTTCAGCACCGCCCTCACGCTGGGAAGTTCTTCTTTGGGCAAACCTTTGAGCCCGCTCTTGGCCGCTTCGAGATCAACTCCCACCATTAAGCACGCGTAATAGAGGATTGACGGGATGGCTGCGGCGATGCACACCTTGATGTAGGGAATGTTCAATATCTCGGCCATGATGAAGGCGGCCGCACCCATGATAGGGGGCATCAACTGTCCGCCGCTGGAAGCTACGGCTTCCACTGCACCGGCAAACTCGGGCTTGTATCCGGTCCTCTTCATCAAGGGGATGGTGAATGTGCCGGTCCCCGCGACATTAGCCACGGCGCTCCCGGAAATGGTGCCGAAAAAGGCGCTGGCCACCACGGCAATCTTCGCGGGCCCGCCTCTGACCCGTCCGAAGAGAGCAAAGGCCAGGTCGATGAAAAACTGCCCCCCTCCGGAGGCCTGAAGAAAAGCACCAAAAATGATGAAGAGAATGACGAAAGTAGCCGAAACCCCGAGAGGAAGGCCGAAGATGCCCTCAGTGGTCAGGTACATCTGGCTGACGACGCGGGTGAAATCATAGCCCCGGTGAGCGATGGATCCCGGCAGGTAAGGTCCCACAAAAGCGTAGATCAGGAAGAGGATGGCCACGGTGGGCAGGGGCCAACCGATTTTGCGCCTGGTCATTTCCAGGAGCAAAATAATTTCGGTGACCCCCAAGGCAATATCCCAAAAGGTCGGCCGCCCCATCCGAAAAGAAAGCTCCTCATATTCAATGACCAGGTAGGCCGTACAGACGGCGCCCGCTATGGCCATCGCCAGGCTGAGAAGGGATACTTTCTTCACAGACCCTTTTCTTCCCGGAACCAGCAGGAAGGTCAGGGCCATGGCGAAGGCCAGATGTATGGACCTCTGGAGAAGGCCACCCAAAAGGCCGAAAAAAGCAGTATAGAGATGGAAGAGAGAAAAAGATACAGCAATAAGGGTGACAAGGATAGAAAACAAATTCCTTCGGATTTCCGGGCTCAGCGAGGGAAGATTCTTTGACTCTGCCATTTTCTCCATAGTTCTTCCCTTATTGAAGACGGCCTGGAGGAATGAACCCCCCAGGCCAGGAAGGTTTTATTTGACGGGGATGCCCTTCTCCTTCAGGTACCTCAGGGAACCGGGGTGGATGGGCATATTGAGGCCGCGGGTGGCATATTTGACGTTGTATTCTTTTCCGGCGGGATGGATCTCGGCCAGCTCATCGGTACGCTCCAGCACGACCTTGGTGATTTTATAGATGAGGTCTTCATCCACGTCGGCACTGGTAATGACGATGGTTCCCACTCCTAAGGCCGGAATGTCCCGGTCCACTCCCCGGTACATTCCTTTCTTGATCGTCGAAAGGTACCAGTAAGGATGGGCCTTGATCACCTTGGCCATATCCAACTCTAAGAAACGGATGTGATGCGTGGTTGTCAAATCCAAAATCGACGAAGCCGGGGAACCGACCAAGATTGTACCCGCATCGATGGTGCCATCCTTCAAACCGCCAGCGGTTTCGGCGAAAGAAAGCCATTCGGGTTTGAAATCTTTGTAGGTCAGGCCCAGAGCTTCGAAGGAATTCTTGACGGCCACCTCATTTCCGCTTCCCGGCGCGCCGACTCCCACCCGTTTTCCTCGCAGATCTTCAATTGCTTTGATGGGAGAATCAGCCCGGACAAACACATGCAGCTCCATCCCATGGCCCCCGATGGCCACTCCCCTAATTTTCTCGTACTTCTCCTTAAATTCTCTTTTTCCCAGATAGGCAAAGTACCCCACATCGGGCATCACCAAGGCGAGATCAGCCTTCCCCGTGCCTACCAATCGGCAGTTTTCCACGGAGGCGGCGGTAGCCTCGGAGGTGGCTTTCACATCTGGTATATACTTATTTATCAGCTTGGCCAATCCTCCCCCGATGATATAATATACACCCCCTGTCCCCCCCGTGGCAATGGAGACGAATTTTCTTTTGG
>JASEHN010000107.1 GCA_030018715.1 Thermodesulfobacteriota bacterium
CCGATGCTTCCGGCGCGTTCCGCTCTAACCCCCGGCCCTCAACAAAGGCTTTAATGCCATTTTTTCAAATCGCTAAACTGTTACAAAAATTTTAAACACAAATCAGATGAACTCGTAAAAAGTCCGAAAACCCCTTTTTCCGTCATTCCGGCGAAAGCCGGAATCCAGTTATTTCAAAAAGTTATAAGTTCTCTGGACTCCGGTTTTCACCGGAGTGACGACTTTTTACGAGGCCATCAATCAGGGGGGGAAAAATGAAAGTAGATGTGAAAGAATACGAAAGATTTTATGATCGACTGGGTCTTAAGGAGCATCCGTTGGCCGTGTTTTACAGCGATGAGGAACCTACACAGGGTATCCGCCCAAAGGAATTGGGACGCGAGTGTATTTTGGCTCTCCTCAAACGGGCGCGTCATCATGGGGAAACAGTTTATTTTGACGAAAAACACACGGGCTGCCCGGGGGGAGCCTACTACATGGGGTTTCGCCCTACACCTATGCCCAATATTGAATATTTCCTCTCGTGCGGCATACCCGGGGAGATGGAGGGGGAGCGGTACATTAAGACTCCAGAGATCGCCAGGGAATATTTTGCTTCTACTAAGCCGCGGAAAGCGCCGGCTAAATATGCTATTTTTAAGCCCCTTAACAAACTGGCCGCTGCGGAAGAACCAGAGGTCATTATTTTCTTCGCTTCGCCGGACGTGCTTTCCGGTTTAGTGGTTCTTACGGGTTATGCTTCCGAGCGAGGCGATGCCATTCGCCTTCCTTTCAGTTCCGGTTGCGGCTCGATTCTCACCCATCCCTTGAAAGAGGGAGAAAAAGAAAAACCCCAGGCTATCCTGGGAATGTTTGACGTCTCTGCCCGCCCCTTCGTCGAGCCGGATACCTTGACTTTAGCCATGCCCCCAAAATTATTCCATGCCCTGCTGACCAATCAGGATGAAAGCTTCCTTATCACGAAAAGCTGGGAGAAAGTGCGGGAACGAATTAATAAAGGAGAAAAGCCGTAAGTCGCAAGGCGGAAGGCGTAAAGAAAAAAAAGGGCAAAGCGCCTAACGCATATCGGTAAAGGTGTAAGGCGTAAGGTTCAAGGTAAAAGGCGGAGGGCAATTTTTATCTTGACTTTTCGGGGAGGAGAAAGGTTAGTATTTTGTAATGAATCTCAAAATCCTTCTTCTTTTGACCGCCGGGCATTTTGTCACGGATATCAATACTGGCGCCCTCCCGGCCTTTCTCCCCTTCATTAAAGAATCACTCGCCCTCTCCTACACCAAGGCTGCCTCCATAATCCTGATCTTCAACATCACCTCTTCGGTTATCCAGCCCATCTTTGGTTACTTTTCCGACCGCTGGTCAGTTAGGTGGCTCCTGCCTATCGGTCCTTTCCTGGCCTCGTTGGGGTTGGGCCTTTTGGGCCTTGGCCCATCTTACGCCTGGATTTTACTCTTCGCCTCCTTAAGCGGTATCGGCCAGGCCAGCTACCATCCCGAGGGGTTCAAGACCGTAAATTTTTTAAGCGGCCAGAAGAAAGCCACCGGCATATCTTTTTTTCATCTGGGGGGAAACTTGGGGTTTGCCGTGGGACCGATCCTGGCAACTTTACTTTTTACGCACTATGGCCTGAAAGGTTCGCTCTGGTTTATTCTTCCGGGAATCATCATGCTGGGGGTTTTCCTGTTCACAACGCAATGGAAGATTAAAGTAAGCCCTCCGGCAATCAAGGCAAAGCATTTAGCAAGATCGGGGTCTTCAGCTCAAAATTTGCTTCCCATGACTTTACTTTTACTGGCCGTAATTTTCCGTTCGGCTACGCGCTTGAGCCTTTTAACCTTCATCCCTTTCTATTTCATTACGGTTTTAAACCACGATCCGTTGGTTGCCGGGAAGTATCTCTCTTTTTTCCTCCTTTTTGGAACTATTGGTGTCGTGGCCGGAGGGCCTCTGGCCGACCGGTTTGGCTATAAGAGGACCGTTCTTGTCAGCCTGGGGTTGACTCCGGTTTTTCTTTATCTTTTCCTTTTCACCTCCGGCATGCTTTCCCTGGTCTTTTTTGCGGGGGCTGGCTTACTTATCATTTCTTCCAATTCCGTTACCATGGCCATGGGCCAGAGTTTCATGCCGCAAAATGTAGGCATGGCTTCCGGTTTGATCCTGGGCTTGGCCATGGGCGTTGGAGGGATCGGGACGACGGTCCTGGGCTGGGTGGCTGACCTATTTGGTGTCCCTTTCGCCCTGCAACTAATTTTCATCTTGCCCCTTTTCGCCTTCCTTATATTTTTCTTTATCCCCTACCCCCACCATATCAGGCTGCTCGTTCCAAACCTTTCCCGGAATCCTAAAAGCCCTGGGATTATTTGACACATGTTGTTGTTAAAAAAAGTTTATATCGTGGCTCGGGGGCCAGGGGGCTGAGTCCGCCTGAGGCGGGCCTCATGAGGTCAAGCGAAGCGCCCTAGCCCCTGAGCCTGAGAAAGTCACCGGTAACGATAACTCCCAAACAAACTGATTCCTAAACAACAGATTAACATGAGTCAAATGGAAAAGCCTATTCATCAATTTATTCAAAAGTGAAGGAGGGGCAAGTATCCATAAGATTCTTGACTTCAGATTCTAAAACCGGTAAATTGTTATACCTTTACTCATAAGGCGCGGATTGGTAAAAACTGATCAAAAAAAAGGAAGGAGGTAGGTCTATGAAGAAATTTCAAAATGGAAGGTTCTTATTGTTTTCTGTTTTACTTCTCTTTGGGTTCTTTTGTTTCACCATGGCCTCGGTAGAGAGTTCATGGGCCCAGGCGCAGAAAAAGCCAGCGGAGGCGAAGCCCAAACCTAAACCTCCGGCGGTTCCCCAAAAACTGATTATCGCCCAGGGGACGGATGCCTTAACCATGGATGCCCATCATGTGATCGATTCTCCCACAGCTTCCATCATGGAACATATGGTAGAACCCCTTCTGGAACTCACTCCGCAAGGTGAAATCGTTCCCAAACTGGCGGAAAAATGGGAAGTCTCTGCAGATGCCACGGAATTTACCATAAAAATTAAAAAGGGAATCAAATTTCATGACGGAGAACCTTTGAACGCCGAGGCCGTTAAGGTCAATTTCGACCGCCGGCTCGACCCCAAGGCTGCAACGAAATTTGGCTTTTTGGTTGCCCAGGTAGCTTCTGTGGCAGTCGTTGATGAATATACGGTAAAATTCAAGACCAAGGCGCCCTTTGCCCCGATGGTGAGCAATCTGACCCACAGCACCAATGGCATACAGAGTCCCGCCGCTCTGAAAAAATCATGGGAGAAACCGGTGCCCCAGCCGGTGGGAACCGGGCCTTTTATATTTAAGGAATGGGTGCCGGGAAATAAACTGGTCATGGTGCGCAACGATGCTTATTGGGGGAAAAAGCCGACCCTTACTGAGTTGACTTTCCGGGTGATCCCGGATGACGCCTCCCGCGTGGTGGCCCTGGAAACCGGAGAAGTCCATGCCGCCGTTCGTATTCCCCCCTTCGACATTCCCAGACTTAAGGCCAATCGTAAACTTACCGTAGTGGAAACCCCGAGCGTCCGGACCATCTACATGGGCTTTAATGTATTGAAGGAGCCTTTCACGGATAAAAGGGTGAGACAGGCTTTGAATTATGCGGTGAACAAGACGGCCATTGTGAAACACATTCTGGGAGGAGTAGGACGGGTGTCCGATGCCCCGATCAGCCCGGGCGTCTTTGGCTACAGTCCTACGATGTCTTACGAATACAATGTGGAAAAAGCCAAAGCCCTGCTGGCTGAAGCAGGTTTCCCCAAAGGATTCGAGACCACTCTCCATCCGGCTGTGGGCCGCTATTATATGGATGCCTCTGTGGCTACGGCGGTGGCTGCCGACCTTCTGAAAGTGGGCATCAAAGCCGAGATCAAGATGATGGATTGGGCAACTTACCTTCCGTTTATCCTGCGGGATAAAGAGGCTGTGGAACATAAATTGTATGTATTGGGATGGGGGACGGTGACGGGTGACGCGGATTATGGCCTTTTCTCCCTCTTCCATTCCGGGGAGTGGCCCAAAAAAGGCATGGCCGCTTCCTTCTATAAAAATGAGAAGGCTGATCAACTGCTGGAAGGTGGAAGAAAAACGGCCAACCCGGAGCAGCGGAAAAAACTTTACAAAGAAGCAATGGAAATCATCATGGACGATGCCCCATGGCTATTTTTGCACAGTGAAGTCCAGATCACCGGGGTCAATGCCAAGGTTAAAGGCCTGGTAGTGCATCCAACCGAAAGGATCATTTCCAAAGGAGCCTCGATCGAGTAAACCCATGCACCTGGGTTCAAGGGTTCGAGGATTCTATGGGGCCGGGTTTTTTCACTTGACCCCTGGAACCCTTGACCCCGCGAACCCTTTTTTTGATATTTATGACTGGACAGTACATCATACGCCGACTGCTGATCATGCTCCCTGTTCTTCTGGGAGTCTCCCTGATTATTTTCATCATGGTGCGCATTATTCCCGGGGACCCGTCGATGGTCATGGCCGGCCCCCATGCCACCAAAGATCAGGTGGAACAGATCCGCACCCAGCTTGGACTGGACAGGCATCCGGTTTCGCAATACTTCATCTTTATCGGCAATCTTTTCCGGGGCGATCTGGGGACATCTACCCGCACTTCTCTTCCTGTAACCAAGGAGATTATGGCCCGGCTTCCCAATACCCTCCTGCTGGCCCTGGCCAGTATTCTGATCGCCACGGTGTTGGGAGTATTGACCGGGATTATTGCGGGGGTAAAACAGAATTCCAAATTCGATTATCTGAGCATGCTCGTGGCCCTCTTTGGACTGTCCATGCCAGTTTTCTGGCTGGGATTGATGCTCATGCTCCTTTTCTCAATCCATCTGGGCTGGTTGCCGGCGGTGGGAGCGGAAAGTTTCAAACACTTGATCCTGCCGGCCATTACCCTGGGGGCGAATTCCATGGCTATCATTGCCCGCATGACCCGCTCCAGCATGCTGGAAGTGATCCGTCTGGACTACATCCGTACGGCCAGAGCAAAAGGGTTAAAGGAAAAGCTGGTGATATCGCGCCATGCCCTGAAAAACGCCCTCATTCCGGTCGTTACGGTCATTGGACTCCAGACTGGCACCCTGTTAGGGGGAGCAGTGCTCACCGAAATTGTCTTTGCCTGGCCGGGAGTAGGCCGGCTCCTGGTGGAAGCTATTTTGGCCCGTGATTATCCCGTGGTACAAGGTGTGGTATTGCTTGTGGCCACCATGTTCATTTTCGTCAACTTGGTCGTAGATATTCTTTACGCCTACCTGGACCCCCGCATCCGTTATCAATAGGAGATCCATGGAAGAGATTTTTGATAAAGCCGAGAAGCCAAAATGGAGTCAGAGCAGAGAGGTGTTGCATCGCCTCTCCAAGCGGATTACCGCGATGATCGGCCTGGTTATCGTCTTGATCTTTCTAATCTCCGCTATTTTTGCCCCTTTTCTTGCCCTTCATGATCCCCTCGAGCACAGTCTGGGACATATGTTAGCCAAACCCTCCTGGGATTACCCTTTGGGGAGGGATGAATTGGGCCGGTGTATTTTAAGCCGGGTCATCTACGGAGCCCGTATTTCTTTGCTTATCGGGACAATGGTGATCTCCATAGGTGTGCTGCTGGGTGCTCCCCTGGGGATTATATCGGCCTATTACGGGGGAAAAGTCGATTTTATCATCCAGCGCTTTGTTGACACCATGCTGGCCTTTCCGGGAATCCTGTTGGCTCTGACGCTTATCGCCATGCTGGGGGTGGGGCTGGCCAATGTAATGATCGCCGTAGGGATTTCCACTATTCCCATCTATGCCCGGCTGGCCAGAAGCTCGGTACTGGCTATCAAATCAAGGCAGTTTGTGGAGGCCTCGCGGTCGATCGGGGCCAGCAATTTTAAGATCATCCTCCGCCATTTACTCCCCAACAGCCTTTCTCCGATCATTGTTCAATCAACCCTGCACATGGCCACGGCGATCCTCTGGGCCGCCGGACTGGGGTTTTTGGGATTGGGGATCAACCCGCCTACCCCTGAGTGGGGGGCCATGCTTAACGGCGGCAGGCTTTATATCCGGGTGGCCTACCATGTAGCCACCTTTCCCGGATTGATGATCTTCATCACCGTGCTGGGGTTTAATCTTCTGGGAGACGGTTTGCGGGACGCCTTAGATCCGAGGTTGAAGACATAGATGAATTCTTTGCTCCGGGTAGAAGACCTGAAAACTTGTTTTTACACCGACGCCGGAATGGTCAAAGCGGTCGACGGAATCTCCTACGATATTCAGGAAGGTGAAACCATGGGATTAGTAGGGGAAAGCGGTTGCGGCAAGAGCGTGAGCGCCTTATCCATCCTGCGCTTGATTCCTTATCCCCCTGGAAAAATCACCGGGGGAAAAGTTGTGTTTGAAGGGAAAGATCTCCTGCAGATTTCCGAAGATGAGATTCGGGACGTCCGGGGGAACCGGATCGCCATGATTTTTCAGGAACCCATGACCTCGCTCAATCCGGTTCTGACCATAGGCCTGCAGATCGGAGAAGCCCTGGAAATTCATCGCGGCCTGAAGAGGAAGGAAACGCGGGATGAAGTTTTAAAGCTCTTACGGATGGTAGGCATTCCGGATCCTGAAAGGCGGATCGATGATTACCCGCACCAATTCAGCGGCGGGATGCGCCAGCGGGTGATGATTGCCATGGCCTTGAGCTGTAACCCCAAGCTGCTCATTGCCGATGAACCCACAACTGCCGTGGATGTGACCATTCAGGCCCAGCTCCTGGAGACCATCAAGGACCTGACCTCCAGGCTGGGGACGGCGGTCATCCTGATCACCCATAATTTAGGAGTGGTGGCCCGGTATGTCAACCGTATGGCTGTCATGTATGCCGGAAGAATTATTGAATCTGGCCCAGCGACCGAAGTATATGAGCATCCCCGGCATCCTTATACGGTTGGGTTATTGGCCTCCGTACCCAGGCTCGATAAGCCGCGTGTGGGGCGCTTGGTGCCCATCGATGGGCAGCCTCCAGACCTCATTCGTCTGCCCCCCGGCTGTTCGTTTTTTCCGCGATGTTCCCACCGTATGCAGCAATGTTCAATGGAGAGACCGGAACTAAGAATCGTGGGAGCAGGACACTTGGCTGCCTGCTTAAAAGACCTCGGATCATAGAAATGCTAAACGACATCCTTATCGAAGCCAAAAAAGTTGCCATGTATTTTCCCCTTACCAAAGGGATCATTCGCCAGCGAAAAATCGCCGAAATCAAGGCGGTCGACGGAGTGGATTTAGCCATCCGCAGGGGCGAGACCCTTGGCCTGGTTGGGGAGAGCGGCTGCGGCAAGACGACTCTGGGCAGATGTTTCCTGCAATTGCTCCGTCCTACCTCGGGGGAGGTCTTCTTTGAAAAAGTAGATCTCTGCCTGCTGGGCGATAATCAACTTCGACCCGTTAGGCAGGGAATGCAGATTATCTTCCAGGACCCTTTCGACTCCCTCGACCCGCGCATGACGGCTGAAGAGATTGTGGCCGAACCCTTACGGGTCCACACCAAAATGAGAGGCCGGGAATTAAAGGATAAAGTGGCGGACCTTTTGCGAATTGTTGGTTTGAACCCCTCCATGGCCGAGCGATATCCCCATGAATTCAGCGGGGGACAACGGCAAAGATTGGGAATCGCCCGGGCTTTATCCATCCGGCCTAAATTTATCGTATGCGACGAGCCGATCTCTGCCCTCGACGTCTCCATTCAGGCCCAGATCATAAACCTATTGGAAGATCTTCAGGGAGAATTTAATCTTACCTACTTATTCATCGCCCATGACCTTTCCGTCGTTCGGCATATCAGCCACAGGGTAGCCGTCATGTATCTGGGCAAGATCGTCGAGATTGCCAATCGAGATGATCTCTACCAGTTTGCCCAGCACCCCTACACGAAAGCCTTGCTTTCGGCCGTGCCCATTCCTGATCCTGCGGTGGAAGCTTTGAGAGAAAGGATTATTTTAGGGGGAGAACCACCCAGTCCAATGGCTCTTCCTGCCGGATGTAATTTTAACCCCCGGTGTTCCATTGGCATAGACCTCTGCCAGCAGGAAGTCCCCCCACTCCATCAGGCCGGGAGGGATCATTGGGTCGCCTGCCATCGGGCTTAATTCTTTTTTTATTACCCTCTCCTGATGGCCTCGTAAAAAGTCGTCACTCCGGTGAAAACCGGAGTCCAGAGGTTTGATAACTCCTCGAAATAACTGGATTGTATAGGAATTTCCTTTTTCAACTTTAGTCCGCCTCAGGCGGATCACTTTAGACGTTTGACACTTATTCTTTTTTTTTCTTAATCATGGTTTTAAAACTCTGTGATCTCTGTGCCCTCTGTGGCAAAT
>JASEHN010000108.1 GCA_030018715.1 Thermodesulfobacteriota bacterium
AATCTTACTCCTGGGCAGACTATTATGAAAACACCAGGAAATTTACCCTGGGGCTGGCTTCTTTGGGTTTCAAAAGGGGGGATAGACTGAGTGTTATCGGGGACAACCGGCCCCAACTCTACTGGGCCCAGGTAGCCGCTTTATGCCTCGGAGGCATCCCGGTTCCTCTTTATCAGGATGCTATCGAAAAAGAACTGGAATACATCATCGAACATTCTGAGGCTAAATTCATCGTCGCCGAAGACCAGGAACAAGTGGATAAAATGCTGGCCCTCAAAGAGAAGGTTCCCAGCATGGAGATGATCATCTACGATGACCCCCGAGGAATGCGCCACTACAACCAGCCATTTATAAAAAGTTTTACGGAAGTTCAGGCTTTGGGCCTAAAATTCGAGGAGGACCATCCTGGCTTTTTCGAACAAGAAGTGCAGAAAGGAAAGGCGGAAGATACCGTTCTTATTGCCTATACCTCGGGCACCACAGGGAATCCAAAGGGAGTGGTCTTGACTCACTCCAATCTCCTTACTAATGTCAGGCTCATTTCTAAGGCCGAGGAATATTGGGATTCGGATCAGGTCATGGCCTACCTTCCCATGGCCTGGATCGGGGATTCCATCTATTCATTAGCCATGCTTTTAGATATTGGGTTTACCATCAACTGTCCGGAAGCGGCCACAACGGTCATGCGGGATATGCGGGAGGTCGGCCCCACCGTCATCTTTTGCCCGCCCCGGATTTGGGAGAACATCCTGACCACCATCCGGGTCAAGATGGAAGATGCTGCTTGGATCAAGCAAAAAATGTATGCTTTCTTCATCAATGTGGCCCACCGGGTTTCCACCCATCAGTTAAAGCATCAGGCTGTCTCCCTGAGGCTTCGTTTTCTTTATGCCCTGGGAGAGTTCTTGGTTTATGGCCCTCTTCGGGACAACCTGGGGATGAGAAAGATTCGCTATGCCTATACAGCCGGTGCCGCCCTGGGTCCGGAAGTGTTTCAATTTTACAGGTCCATCGGAATTAATTTAAAGCAAGTCTATGGGCTGACCGAGACCAGCGCCATGTGCACTTACCAGCCCGACGATGAGGTCAAGTTGGAGACTGTGGGCATACCTCTCCCCGCGATAGAAATCAAGATCGGCGAGGGGGGAGAAGTTCTCATCAAAAGCCCGGGGGTATTCCAGGGGTATTATAAAAATCCAGAGGCGACTTCCGAAACGCTAAAGGACGGTTTTTTATACACTGGAGATGCCGGTATCATCGATAAAGACAACCACCTGATCATCATCGACCGGGCCAAGGACGTGAGCACCTTGGCCAACGGAACCATATTTGCCCCCCAGTTCATAGAGAATAAGTTAAAGTTCAGCCCTTATATCAAGGAAGCTATAACCCTGGGTCAAGGCAAAGAGTATGTAACTGCCATGGTCAATATCGACATGCAGAGCGTTGGCAACTGGGCAGAAAGAAAAAATATCGGGTATACCTCTTACGCAGATTTATCCCAAAAGCCAGAAGTCTATGACCTGATCTTTAATGAGGTAAAAAAGGTCAATGCCAGCCTATACAATGAGGAACAACTCAGGGGTGCCCAGATTAAACGATACTTGATCCTGCACAAGGAATTAGATCCAGACGATGCTGAAGTTACCAGAACCCGCAAGATTCGCAGAGGTTTCATCGCCAAGAAATACGCTGAGCTCATCGATGCTCTTTATTCCGATAAAAAGGATGTGGAGGTAGAGGCCAAGATCACTTATGAAGATGGGCGAACGACAAACATCCGTGCCTCTTTAAAGATTCGAGAGGTGGAGATTTTTCAAGTGACTCAATGAGCTGAGGGATCAGGAAAGATGAATAAAAAAAATGGCAATCCCATGCTCCAAGTCGAAGATATCCACATTACCTTTGGCATTTTAAAGGCCCTTAATGGAGTGAGCCTGGAGATCCATAAGGGGGAGATCCTGGCCATTATCGGCCCCAATGGTGCAGGTAAAACTTCCTTGGTTAACGTTATTAATGGGGTATATCATCCATCGCGGGGCCATATTTTTTTTGAGGACAAGGACCTAACCACTCTGTCTCACCACCACATTGCCTCCTTGGGGATTGCCCGGACCTTTCAAAACGTGGCTCTCTTCAAAGGGATGACAGTTCTGGATAACATCATGGTAGGCAGAAACCTGAAAATGGGCTCCAATTTCTTTTCCCAGGGAATTTACTGGGGTTTTGCTCAAAAAGAAGAAATTCGGCACCGGCAAGAAGTGGAACGGGTCATTGATTGGCTGGAGATCGAACACATTCGCAAAACGCCCGCAGGCATGCTTCCTTATGGACTCCAGAAGAGGGTCGAGCTGGGCCGGGCTTTAGCTGCCGAGCCCAAGCTTCTTCTCTTAGATGAACCCATGGCCGGGATGAACCTGGAGGAAAAGGAGGATATTGCCCGCTTCATTCTGGATGCCAACGAGGAGTTGGGGACAACGATCGCCCTGATCGAGCACGATATGGGGGTGGTAATGGACATCTCCGATCGGGTGGTGGTTCTTGATTACGGAGACAAAATTGGGGAAGGCACCCCGGAGGAGATTCGCAATAACGAAAAAGTCATCAAGGCCTATCTCGGAACGGCGAGGCAAAAATAACGGGTAAAAAGGAGAGTACGTTGTGATATTCGCAATAGAGGTGGCCATTGGTGGACTTCTCGTTGGGGTCATGTATTCTTTGGTGGCCCTGGGGTTTGTCCTGATCTACAAGTCTTCTGGCGTTTTTAACTTCGCCCAGGGAGATATGACCCTCCTTGCCGCCTTGGCCTTGGTGGGTTTCCTCACTATCTTTCCTTTATGGCTTGCCATTCTTGCCGCCCTGGTCCTAATGATTGCGCTGGCCATCGCCATTGAGGCAATTGTGCTTCGTCCTCTGGTAGCCCGCCCCCCCCTTGCTCTCTTTATGGCCACGATAGGATTGGGATTCTTTTTGCAAGGGATAGGCCAGGGGATTTGGGGTACGGACCCCAAGGGGCTCGATATTGGAATTTCTGACATTCCCTTCAAGATCAAGGGATTACTGATCAGCCAATTCGATCTGGCGGGGGGAGCTCTAGCTGGGGGATTGGTTTTCGCCCTGGTGTGGTTTTTCCAAAAATCCCGAACCGGCCGGGCGCTCAGAGCAGTTTCGGATGACCATGAAGCGGCCCTCTCCGTGGGCATTCCCCTTAGAAGGGCCTGGGCCATCAGCTGGGCCATTGCCGGTTTGGTTGCCTTGGTGGCGGGCATCATGTGGGGCAGCCGCCTCGGAGTGCAGTTCAGCCTGTCGTTGATTGCCTTGAAGGCTTTGCCAATACTGATCCTGGGCGGTATTGACAGCATTCCCGGAGCTATCATCGCCGGCCTTGTCGTGGGAGCCTCTGAAAACCTGGCAGAAGTATTCCTTGGTCCCTATGTTGGGGGAGGAATCCAGACCTTTTTTCCGTATCTTTTGGCCCTGGTGGTTCTTTGGTTTAAGCCTTATGGAATGTTTGGGAGAGAGATCATTGAGAGGGTCTAAACTTCTTACCTTGGGAAAACTTCCGAATACGATCTTCCGTATTCTGGAATCTTCAGCTGAGGAGCTTCGTTCATGATTTACCGAGAGTGCGGCGTGTTCAAGGCCAATTACCGGGCAGATATGGCCATCTTTCCCATTCCGTTGGACCGATGGGGCGTTATTATTATTCTTTTTATAGCTTTTGTGGTGGTACCTTTTTCGGCCAGCGACTACTGGCTCAGCAGCATATTGATCCCCTTCCTGGTCTTTTCGCTGGCCGCGTTGGGCCTGAATTTTCTGACCGGCTACGCCGGGCAGCTCTCCATTGGACATGCTGCCTTTATGGCCGTGGGAGCCTATATCTCGCTGATCTTGTACGGGCGTTACGAAGTTCCACTCCTCCTCAGCCTCTTGGGTGGTGGTCTGGTTACCGCGGCGGTCGGCGCTGTTTTTGGCATCCCTTCATTACGGATCAAAGGGTTTTATCTGGCCGTTTCCACTCTGGCAGCTCAATTCATCATCCAATGGGTGTTGACCCATTGGGAATGGATCAGCGGAGGGGTTTTCGGAACTGTTGATACTCCCCCCATGCAGGTCTTCGGCTGGCCTATCGACACACCGGTTAAAAAGTATTATCTGGTCCTCTCTGTCGTGGTCCCATTGACCATCTTTGGCAAAAATATAGTGCGCGGGCAACTGGGCCGGGCCTGGATGGCCATCAGGGACATGGACGTGGCCGCGGAGATCATCGGTATTTCTCTGTTTTGGAACAAACTTTTGGCTTTTACGGTGAGCTCCTTTTATGCCGGGGTGGCTGGAGGCTTGATCACCTTCACCTATTACGGAGCGGCCAATATCGAGGCATTTAACATTATGGTCTCCTTCCATCTTTTGGGAATGATCATCATCGGGGGTATGGGGAGTGTCCTCGGCTCTTTCTTTGGCGGGGGTTTCATTACCCTGTTGCCCATCTTTATCAACCAGTTTGCCCACGCTTTTGGAACAGTGCTCAAAACTGACCTTCTGGCCTGCCTTGAACTGATCCTTTTCGGCGGACTGATTATTTTTTTCCTCATCGTGGAACCTTATGGTCTGGCCCGCCTGTGGCGGACGGGGAAGGATAAACTTCGGCTCTGGCCTTTCCCTTATTAAGGGCCGAAATAAAGATCGCAGCCGTGGAGGGGGTGAGAATTTTAGGCGCGAAGTCGATCGATCAGAAGTTATCTTAAAAGAAAGGCAAAGACTCAGAAAGGAGGAATTTACCATGGGACGCTGTAAGAATACTGGGGTGGCATTCTTATTGCTGATTTTGGTGTTCGGGTTTACGTTCCCGCCAAACCCGGGGCAAGCCCAGGAGCAATATGTTCCCTGCCTGATTTATCGAACGGGTCCATTCGCCCCCGGCGGTAGCGGGGTTGGCGGTGGATGGGAGGATTACATGGAACTAATAAATATGAAAGGAGGGGTCAACGGGATCAAGTACAAATATGAAGAGTGTGAGACGGCCTACGACACAGCGAGGGGAGTGGAATGTTATGAGCGTGTTAAACCCAAGAACCCTGCCTATATCCACCCCATGTCCACGGGGATTACCTACGCCCTCCTGGACCGGTCTGTCCGGGATAAGATCCCTCTGGTTTTTATGGGGTATGGCCGGGCTGATGCCTCTGACGGTCAGGTTTTTCCCTGGGCCTTTACTTTTCCTACCAACTACTGGTCGCAAAACACGGCTAAAATAAAGTTCATCGCCCAGCAGATGGGAGGAATGGACAAGCTCAAGGGATTAAAAATAGCCAACCTCCACATTGATATCCCCTACGGGCAGGAGACGAGGCCTCTTTTAGAGAAAATGTCCAAGATGTACGGGTTTGAAGTGCGGCACTTCCCGGTGCCCTGGCCGGGGATAGACCAGAAAGCCCAGTGGATGGATATTGTCCGGCGCTATAATGCTGACTGGGTCATCAACCGCAACTGGGGCGTTTCCTGCACTGTTCCTCTCAGAGAAGCGGCCCGGCTCGGCTTCCCGAGAGACCGTATCGTGGGGGTCTGGTGGTGCGGGTCGGAAGAGGACGTCTTGCCCGCGGGTCCCGCCGCTAAGGGTTATTATTCAGCCAACTTCAACGGCGTTGGCCAGGATTTTCCCGTTATCCAGGAGATTATCGAGAAGGTCTATGGAGCTGGGAAGGGCAACCTATCCATTACTCGCGTTGGCACGGTATTCTATAATCGTGGGGTCGTTACTGGAATCGCTATGGATGAAGCCATTCGTACGGCTCATAAAAAGTTTGGGGTTAAACCGGTTACTGGTGAGGAAATGCGGTGGGCTTTGGAAAACCTCAATATCACCGAGGAGAGGATTAAAGAAATAGGAGCGGAGGGGCTGATGCCGCCCATAAAGACCTCCTGGAAAGACCATGAGGGCGGCGGATGGGTCCGGTTCCAACAGTGGGATGGCCAGAAATGGGTTCCGGTTGGTGCCTGGGTGGCTCCCATGAGGGAATTTGTCCGTGAAGAGGTCGAGAAGTCAGCGGCTAAATATGCCAAAGAGAAGGGGATAACGCCGAGGACGAGTGAAGCTTTAAAGTAGGACATCAAGATAGAGTGAGCATGCTGTATGAATCAGAATCCTTTGCTCAGGGTCAATAATATTGAGGTTGTCTACGAGCATGTCATCCTGGTCCTGAAAGGGGTCTCCCTGGAGGTGCCTGAGGGGGGCCTGGTAGCCCTCCTCGGGGCCAATGGGGCCGGCAAGAGCACGACCCTCAAAGCCATCTCCAATCTTTTGCGGGCAGAGCGGGGCGAAGTCACCAAGGGGGTCATCGAATTCATGGGGAATCGAATTGACCGTAAGGATGCTGCGGAGGTGGTGCGAAGAGGCATCGTCCAGGTAATGGAAGGGAGGCGCAAATTCGAGCACCTGACCGTAGAGGATGATCTCCTTACCGGGGCCTATAGTAGGCGGGATACCCATTTAGTCAAAAAGGATTTGGATCTGGTTTATAGCTATTTCCCCAGGCTGGCTGAGCGTCGCAACGTGAAAACAGGATATATATCTGGAGGGGAGCAGCAGATGGTGGTCATCGGCAGAGCCCTGATGGCTCGTCCCAAGCTGATGCTTTTAGACGAACCCTCCATGGGCCTCGCTCCTTTACTGGTCCAGGAGATTTTCGACATCGTCGTCCGCCTAAATCGAGAAGAAAAGGTGGCCATCCTCCTGGCGGAGCAGAACGCGGCTATGGCCCTCCAGGTTGCCCGATACGGCTACATCATGGAGAACGGTCGCTTAGTGTTGGACGGAGATGCTGATACCCTTCGCGATAACGAGGACGTGAGGGAATTTTACTTGGGCCTGACCGAGATAGGAAAGAAGAGCTATAGAAATGTGAAGCACTACAAGCGCAGAAAACGCTGGTTAACCTGACTTTCTTATCTTCTGTCAACTTATTTAAGCCGCTCACTATAGTTTTTAATTTAGTGCGGTAAACCCTTCCTCTCAATCCGCCCAGCGCGGCGGCCATTCCATCACCATATTCCCTGCGGCGTCAGAAGGAATATCCTGCAATCCTGAAATCACTTCCAGATTAGATTGCGCCTTGGCTTCACTGAGCATGGACTCGGAAGCCCAGAGGTACTCCATTTCCAGGGTATTCTTGATCCAGACTAGTCGCAGGTCTTTGGAATCGAGAACGCCGGAGTTATCAAAGGCCGCTTGCAGAGCCTCGCGGTCTTGATCGTAGGCCAGGGGAATGCGCCCGCATTCCGGCCCCATGCCGGTAATGGAATTGATCTTCGTGGGGTGAAGATCGATTTTCTTTACCAGTCGAGTCGTAGTGTAGTCGGCAAAACCAACCCCGATGGCATTGCCTTCGGTTTCGGGGGTGAGGTCGCGGACGAAGATACGGGTAATCTTGGGATCCTTCAGCGGGGGGCTGCCGATGAAAAAGAGGCGGCCGGTGACGTTGGGGTCCATGCCCGCGCCGCTGATATTCTTGCCCATCTCATCCACCACCAGAATATCCATCTGCTTAAAGGGCAAGCGGGGCATTATTTCTTTAGCCCTTTTCAGGAGCGGTTTTTCCCCTTCCCAGAAGTTCCGGGGCTCCAGAAGATGGAGGGAAGCGGTCTGGTCATATTGATTCTCAATGATGCCCACGCTAAAGAAAAATGGAAGGGCCTGCAAGATGATCGGCTGGACTTCCGGGAGCATCGTGGAATATCCATGCTTGATGGTCAAACGATGAGCCATGAGAGCGCCTTTATGCTTACCCATGCCAATGACTATCATTTTGTTGAGCCCGCTCTCGACCTCGAAATCAAAATCCGTATGGGGTTTAATGCGGTTGACTACGATGATTTTATCCGCCTGAGAACAGATATTGGCGTCGATGAGAACGGGCGTTCCGAACTTCGTCCGTCCCACCTCCTTCACTTCCATGGAGGAGACGATGGGAGCGCCGACGAACTCCTCGGTGATCCCCAAATGCTTAAGCATCTCCACCTGACCTTCGGCTGTGGCTCTGCCATGGGAGCCCATGCAGGGTACGAGAAAAGGTTTGGCGCCCAGAGCTTTCAGGCGGGCCACGATCACCTTCAATACTTTAGCTTTGTCGCGGATTCCCCGGCTGCCGGCCGTAAGAGCGATGCGCTCTCCAGGCCGAACTTTGCTGGACAGTCCGAACCCGTCGAGGAGGGCATTCATTTCTTTTTCTACGTCAGGCAGACGCGGGGAAGCGATCTTCTGGTGAATCTTAAATATGCGCGGTAGTGGATCCATAGTTTCTTCCTCCTGAAGAGTGATTGTAAAAGTATACCATAATTGATTGCAGATTGCGGATT
>JASEHN010000109.1 GCA_030018715.1 Thermodesulfobacteriota bacterium
CCAAGGGATTCCAGGGGCCGGGGGCCTGGTCCCGCCATGGCGGGATTGGAATCATAAGGCGCTTATATCTCCGCATATGGGGCGGGCAAGAACCCCCGCCTCCTCCGGAGGAAAAGATCTTCTGTCCTCGTGGCCAAGCGGAACCCCAACCGATGCTTCCAGCGCGTTCCGCTTTAACCCCCGGCCCTCAACACAGGCTCTAATACCAGAGCTTCTTGCAAATCTCGTCTTCTTGCCCGAAGGTTGTCATTCCGGGCAAGCGGAGCGCGACCCGGAATCCAGTTTTCTCAAGCAATTCTGGATTCCGGCTTTCGCCGGAATGACGGCTTTGAGGAATTTTGCAAGAACGTCACCATTTTTTCAAACCGCTAAACTGTTACACCCTTTCTAAATGATTATCCAGGAAAAGAGTTCGGATTTCTCTTGTTTTATGTAATGTTTTATGTAAAGATCCCTTAAAACTGTCCATTGATGACAATGCTTCTTTCTTTCCTTCCTTATCAAAAGGGAGATTGAGGGATATATTAGTCAGGCCATAATTGTATAGACACCGGAGATTAAATCCCTCCTGCCCTCCCTTTAAAAAAGGGAGGAATTCCCCTCTTTGGAAAAGAGGGGTGAGGGGAGATTTTGGGAAAATATGTCTGGTCAATTATGGACTCAGTAGTAACATCTCAGTCTTGCGTTAAAAGGAGGCTTCATTTGTTCGGCTTGGGTTTAACGGAACTGGTGATTATTCTCGCTATCATTTTCTTATTTTTCGGAGGCCGGAAACTTCCCGAGCTAAGCCGGGGGCTGGGTCTTTCCATCCGCAATTTCAAAAAAGGCCTGCATGAACCTGAGGCCATTGACATCACTCCTAAAAAAGAAGAAACAACTCCGGAAGAAAAAATCCCGCCCAAAAAATCATAAGGTTTTATTCCCCGAGATGCTTCGTTTAAATTGATTTAACGAAACAGGGAATAAGCGGGTGAATAAAAAAACCCAAATAGCCAAACTCCAAACAGGATGATCTCGTAAAAAGTCTGAAAATACGTTTTTCTGTCATTCCGGCCCCGATTTTCATCGGGATAAACTCCAGCCGGAATCCAGTTTTTTCAAATAGTTATAAGTTCTCTGGACTCCGGTTTTCACCGGAGTGACGATTTTTTACGAAGCCATCAAACAGGGATTTTTCAGAAATCCGTTTAAAAAATCTTGACAAAAAAATGAGGAAGTGATATTTCATGGATGAATGAATATCCATTCATTCACTCGGTTGCCCACTGGATGAAAGACAGCCTTAAGAGTTTTCAGGTAGAAACAATTGGCGAGAAGGGAAGGAAAGCAGAAGAAACTTTCATTATCGCTGAGAGTCCCGTAACCCTCTTCCTCAACGATAAGGAAGTGGTTACGCTATTGGCCACGCCTGAAAATCTGAAAGAATTGGCCATTGGCTTCCTGCTTTCAGAGGGCTGGCTCCGGGGAGACAAGCCTGTCAAGAAAATTGAAGTAGATCCGCAAGGGATAGTCCGTATTTGGGTGAATTACCGGAACCCCCTGACGGAAAAACTTTTTCTCAGGCGAACGATCACCTCCGGTTGCGGCAAAGGTACGATCTTTTACAATGTCCTGGATTCCCTGGGGGCCAAAAAAATTCGCTCCGCGGCAAAGATCTCCCAGGCCCAGGTATTTAAATTGATGCAGGAACTAAACCAGCGCTCGGTCCTTTACCGCAAGAGCGGTTCGGTTCATGGAGCAGCCCTGGCCGAAAGGGGTCGCATTAGGTTTTTTTGTGAGGACATCGGCCGGCACAATGCCGTAGATAAAATCTTTGGAGCGGCCTTTCTACAGGGATTTTCCCCTGCCGGCAAAATCCTTTTGACCAGCGGCCGGGTCTCCTCGGAGATTTTAGTCAAGGCCGTCAAACGGCGGATTCCTTTCCTCTTCTCCTACTCCGGCCCTACAGATATGGCCGTGAATATAGCCCTGGAGATGGGGGTTACGTTAATCGGCTATGTGCGCGGGAAAAGGATGCGAATTTATTCCCACGGAGAGCGGTTGATACGTTGAGAGAGAAAGAGGAAGAATTTAGTTTTAGGCCAGCCCTGAAATCAGCAAAGACGATAATGACTTCGTTTCCAAAAAGGAAAGGGGGTGAAAAAACAGGCACCCGCAAGAAGAATTTAATTGATTAAAAAAGGAGGAAAGAGGAAAAAATGGATCTTACCAGAAGGGGTTTCCTGAAGATCTCAGGAGCCACAGCGCTTACGGGAGGGTTGGGCATTTCGCTCGTCCCCAGGGCAGCCCATGCCCAGCCTTCTAAGATCGTATATACCAAAGAAACGACCACTATCTGTCCCTATTGCAGCGTGGGCTGCGGGATCATTGTGCACACCCGGGATGGAAAGATAGTGAATACCGAGGGTGATCCAGATCATCCCGTAAATCAAGGCACGCTCTGTCCCAAAGGTGCGTCGCTTTATCAACTTTCCGACAATACCAATCGGTTAAGCAAGCCCCTGTACCGGGCTCCTTATGCCAAAGAGTGGAAAGAAGTTACCTGGGATTGGGCCCTGGATAAAATCGCCGAAAATATCAAGAAAGACCGCGATGCCTCCTTCCTGCTGAAGAACGAAAAAGGCGAAACGGTTAACCGTACCGAAGCCATGGCCTCGGTGGGAACTGCGGCCATGGACAACGAGGAATGCTACCTCTATCAAAAATTCCTTCGTGGTCTTGGCCTGGTGTTCATCGAATTCCAGGCGCGCATATGACACTCCCCCACGGTACCGGCTCTGGCAGAGTCGTTCGGACGGGGAGCGATGACCAACCATTGGAATGATATTGCCAATGCGGATGTCATCTTGATCATGGGAGGCAACCCGGCAGAGAATCATCCGATTTCTTTCCGCTGGGTGGACAAAGCTATGGTAAAGGGAGCCAAGCTAATTTGCGTGGATCCCCGGTTTACCCGCTCGGCAGCCAAAGCGCATATATATGCAGCGCTACGTTCGGGAACGGACATTGCTTTCTTAGGCGGGATGATCAAATACATCCTGGACAACAACCTGATCCAGAAGGAATACGTGGTTGAATACACCAACGCCGCCTTCCTGGTGGACGAAAAGTTTGATTTTCAGGATGGGCTCTTCAGCGGGTATGACGCCAAAGGAAGGAAGTATGATAGAACCACCTGGAAGTACCAGATGGACGCCAAGGGGATTCCCAAGATGGATAAAACTTTGCAGAATCCCAATTGCATCTATCAGCTTTTGCAAAAACATTATTCCCGCTACAACCTGGATCTTGTTTCCAAGATTACCGGAACACCCAAGGATGACCTGCTGAAAGTCTATAAGGGTTATACCGAAACCCATAAGCCGGACAAGGTGGGAACCATCCTTTACGCTATGGGTTGGACCCAGCACACCGTAGGCGTCCAGAACATTCGCGCTATGGCCATTATTCAGTTGCTCCTCGGGAATATGGGAATGGCCGGAGGAGGGGTGAATGCCCTGCGCGGGGAGTCCAATGTTCAGGGCGGTACGGATCACGCGCTGCTGTTCCATATCATACCCGGATACAACCCCATGCCCCGGGCTACGGATAAAACCCTGGCAGATTTTCTTGAAAGAAACACTCCCAAAACTCAGGATCCCAAAAGCCTGAACTGGTGGAAGAACCGGCCCAAATACATTGTCAGCCTCCTCAAGGCAATGTATGGAGCCAATGCCACCAAGGAGAACGATTTCGGATATTCCTGGTTTCCCAAACTGGATGAGGGACAGAATGCTTCCTGGTTGATCCTGTTTGACCAGATGGCCAAAGGGAAGTTCAAAGGGTTTTTCGCCTGGGGCCAGAACCCGGCCTGTTCCAGCGCCAATGCCGGCAAAGTGCGCAAGGCCATGGAAACCCTGGACTGGATGGTCAACGTGAATCTCTTCGACAATGAGACCGGATCATTCTGGAAAGGCCCGGGAACAGATCCTTCCAAGATCAAGACCGAAGTTTTCATGCTGCCCTGCGCAGCTTCTTTTGAGAAGGAAGGTTCCATCACCAACTCCAGCCGTTTGATGCAATGGCGGTATAAAGCCATTAATCCTCCAGGGCAGGCCAAACCCGACCTGGATATCATGCATGCGCTCTACCAGAAGGTGCGTAAGCTCTATAAAGAAAAAGGCGGCGCTTATCCGGAGCCCATCTTGAATCTTTCCTGGAACTACGGGCCCAAAGGCCCGGACGGAACAATCAAGCATCCAGATCCCCACTTCGTGGCCAAAGAAATCAACGGTTATACGGCCAAAGACATTGAAGTGGAAGATGCCAAGACCAAGGTGAAGACCGTAGTAGCCAAAGCCGGGGAGCAGTTAGGAAGTTTCGCTTTCCTCCAGGACGATGGATCCACCACCAGCGGCTGCTGGATCTACTGCGGCTCCTACACGGAAAGAGGGAATATGGCCGCCCGCCGCGGCAAAGCCGACCCCACAGGCATCGGGCTTTATCCTGGATGGGCCTGGTGCTGGCCGGTTAACCGCCGGATCATTTACAATCGCGCCTCGGTGACCTGGGAAGGAAAACCCTGGGATCCCAAGCGGGCCGTGATTTGGTGGGATGGCTCCAAGTGGCAGGGCGATGTGCCCGATGGGCCTCAACCAGCGGGAGACATCTATCCCTTCATCATGGTGCCTGAAGGCCACGCCCGGCTCTTTGCCGCCGGTTTGGCAGACGGGCCTTTCCCCGAACATTACGAGCCCTTAGAGTGTCCCATCGAAAAGAACCTGATGTCTTCGCAGAAGTTAAACCCCGCGGTCAGGCTCTTCGGTGAGCCAGGAATCGGAGCCGGTGCAGACAAGTACTTAACCTGCGATCCGCGGTTCCCCCTGGTATGTTCGACCTACCGGGTAACCGAACATTGGCAAACAGGAGTTATGACCCGCTGGACTCCCTGGCTGGTCGAGCTGGAGCCGCAAATGTTCGTGGAACTGTCCAAAGAGCTGGCCAAGGAAAGAGGAATCAAAAACGGCGAACGGGTGGTGGTCAAATCAGCCCGCGGCGAAGTCGATGCCAAGGCGATTGTCACCGAGCGTTTCAAACCCTTCAAGATTGCCGACCAGACCGTGCACCAGGTGGGTATTCCCTGGCATTATGGATGGGTGACCCCGCCGGATGGAGGAGACAGCGCCAACCTGCTAACTCCTACGATCGGCGATCCCAATACCATGATACCGGAGTCCAAGGCGTTCATGGTCAATATCGAGAAGAAAGGGGGGAAGTGAGATGAACGAAAAAGTGATGCTCATCGACGTCTCCAAGTGCACGGCCTGCCGGGGCTGCCAGGTAGCCTGTAAGCAATGGAACAGACTGCCGGCGGAGAAAACCCAGCAGCGGGGCACTCACCAGAACCCCCCGGACCTCACTCCGGCCACCTGGAATCTGGTGCGCTTTACCGAGATACCCCTCAGAGAAGGGGGGGTGCGCTGGCTGTTCCGCAAAGACAACTGCATGCACTGCGAAGATGCCGCCTGCCAGCGGGCCTGTCCGGTTCCGGGCTGCATTTTTAAAACTGCGGAGGGGGCAGTGGTGATCGATACAGAAAAGTGCATCGGTTGCGAGTACTGTGTCAATGTCTGCCCCTTTGAAATTCCGCGCTTTGACTCAGCGACGAAGAAGGTGTACAAATGCACGCTCTGCTGGGACCGGATTGGCAATGGCCAGATTCCGGCCTGCGCCAAGACCTGTGGTCCGGGAGCGGTGACCTTCGGACCCAAAGAGAAGATGATCGCCCAGGCCTACGCCCGGGCCAAAGCCCTTGGGGGCGATGCCACCGTTTACGGAGATAAGTTCGTGAAGGGTACCCACGTGATGTACGTGTTGCCGGAGAAAGTACGCATGTATGAAAAGCTGACGATTAACCCTTCAGTGCCCGTTTCGGTT
Source organism: Thermodesulfobacteriota bacterium (assembly GCA_030018715.1). Taxonomy (GTDB): domain Bacteria; phylum Desulfobacterota; class SM23-61; order SM23-61; family SM23-61; genus JAHJQK01. The sequence goes on from JASEHN010000109.1 coordinate 5,917, forward strand.
TATCTGTGGAAGGATTTTCTCAAGCCCGTTTCGGTTCTGGCAATTGGAGCGGCTCTGGTGGGAACGTTCTTCCATTACATCATCAAAGGGCCCAAGCGCCCTGAAGAAGGGGGTGAGTGAACATGGCTAAACCAAAGAACTTAATCCTCAGTTCCACAGTTTTCGAAAGGGTGGTCCACTGGGTCCTGGCGGGAAGTTGCCTTTTCCTCTTCCTTACAGGCTTTGGATTGATGTTTCACTCCCTTTCTTTTATGGCCAATTTCTTTCCCGGCGGACACTACATTATGAAATTGCTCCACAACATCGTCGGGATCATCTTCGGCATTGCCTTCCTCTTCGCCCTCATAGCCTGGGGTAAGGATACGCTGTATTTTGACGAAGACGATAAAAAATGGTTCCGCGTCATGGGGGGCTATCTGTGGGAAGTGGAGAAAGTGCCCGAGGCCGGAAAGTTCAACGCCGGCCAGAAGATGTTTTTCATGGTGCTCTTTCTCTTCTGGTTTATCATGATGGGGACGGGAATCTTTATGTGGTTCCCCATCTTTCCTGCGGAGATCACCCGCTGGCTATATGTCCTGCACGCCCTCGGTGTTGTAGTCCTGGGCGGGTTTTTGGTCATCCATTTTTATCTGGGGACCTACGGAAACCCGGGAACCTTCCAGGTCATGGGCCATGGCTATGTGACCAAGGGCTGGGCGAAAAAGCACCGTCCCAAATGGCTGCGGGACGTGGAAGCCGGCAGACGGTCGGTTTGAAAAAATTGAGGTATACCTGACAAAAGAGGCTTACTCTGAATTGCAGGGTAAGCCTCTTTCTTTGTTTCTTCCTGGACTTCGCTAAGAGAAGCGACGTAAAATAACCACTAAAAATATTGGACGCGGATTGGCGCAGATCATCCCCCCAAAAAGATATGCGCATAGCTCTTAGCGGTTTTTTCTGTTCATCTGCGTCCCTAAAGGATATTGCTTAATGGATACGAATTTGGAAAGACTCCGCCGGCAGAAGGAAAAGATGCCCAGTTACCGTGAAGTCCTGGAGCTTGCCGAAAAAATTCTGCTGGAGAAACAGCAGGTGAAAGCCCAAGACTCATTCCCCCCGCTTAAGATGGATCCGATGAAAGTCAGGATCCAGATGGAAGAAGGATTCCCGTATCTGCGACCGGGCGAAATCCCCCTTTCCTCAACCCGGATGGAAGATTATTTCTTGCGCATGCTGAACCTGTTAAAAGAACAAAATCCGGCAAGGCACGAAGCATTGATGAAGAAGATTTCTGCCCGGGGCGCGGGGTTCGAGCATTTCTTGCATATCCTTCTGGAAAACCGGCTTACGGAAAGCGGCCTTAGTGAAGAGTTTGGAGAAGAAGGGAGCCTTCTGTTTTTTTTCATCGTTCAGGCTTTGAAACCCACCCTGGAAGTTCAGGCCGGAAACTGGCGGAAGGAACAAAAAGAATTCGCCTGGAACTATGGATATTGCCCTTTCTGCGGAGGCCTGCCGGGTATGGGGGAGATTCGGGGAAAAGAGGGAAAACGGGTTCTTCATTGTTCTCTCTGCGCCACCGAATGGGATTTCCCCCGGATGAAATGTCCTTATTGCCAAAATGAAGATCAAGAAAAATTCACCTATTTTCAGGTTGAAGGAGAAACGGAATATCGCGTGGACATCTGTTTACACTGTAAACGCTACCTGAAAACCGTGGACTCCCGGGATAGGGATGAATTGCCGGATTGGGAGGTGGAAGATTATCTTACCCTCCATCTGGACCACCTGGCCCAAGAAGAAGGGTATGCCCGTCCGTTCGAACTTTTTATCGGAGTGCGATAGTAAGAAGAAGAAGTGAGGGGTGAGTTGGGGGATTCTGTAAAGATATCGGTTGTTAAAAATATTCTGGAAGCCAATCAGCGCATCGCCGAAGAAAATCGTAAAAGATTCGCTGAAAAGCAGCTTCTGGTCATTAATCTCATGAGCTCTCCCGGAGCTGGAAAGACTTCGCTTTTGGAGCGGACCATCCTCTCCTTAAAAGATGAGTGGCGTATCGGAGTCGTTGAGGGAGATATCCAGTCCACCTATGATGCTGAACGGATCAGTCAAACCGGGGCCCCGGTGGTTCAGATCAACACCGGCGGGGCCTGCCATCTGGACAGCAACATGATCCAGGAAGCCCTGAAAAATCTGGAGATTGAGCGCCTGGATCTTTTATTCATCGAGAACGTGGGCAACCTGGTCTGCCCGGCCGAGTTCAACCTAGGAGAAGACTTCAAGGCCATGATTTTAAGCGTTGCCGAAGGGGATGATAAGCCGCTTAAGTATCCCCTGATGTTCCACGAGTCCACCGTCCTCCTGATCAACAAGATTGACCTCCTGCCTTTCTGCGATTGCAGCCTGGACCTGATTGAAGAAAGAGCTTTAAAGATCAACCCCCGCCTGAATATTTTCCGG
>JASEHN010000110.1 GCA_030018715.1 Thermodesulfobacteriota bacterium
GGATTGCGCTTCACCTTCGTCGTTGCGGCGTACCTTGTAAGTACGCCTCACTCCTCAGGTTTTGCGCGCCTTGTCCGCCTGAGGCGGAGAGCTTTTTACGAAACCATAGTTCTGATGACTTTTTACGAGATCATCAAAAATGCCAGGGTGGCTGAATCACCCTTGACACTATTTGGCAAAAAAGTTAAAAGAAACTACCTTGATAGTTATTTAGATTTGTAGGGAAGATTTAAAAGGAGGTGCGATTGTGGAAAAATCAGTGGAACGGAGGGTAGTCGAGATCATCGTGGAGCAGTTGGGAGTGAGCGAGGAAGAAGCGACCATGGAAGCTTCCTTCACCGATGATCTGGGCGCCGATTCATTGGATTTGGTAGAACTGATCATGGCCATGGAGGAGGAATTCGGGCTGGAAATCTCCGATGAAGATGCGGAGAAGATCCAGACCGTCCAGGATGTCGTCAATTATATCACTGAACACATCTGATAAGACATCAATCGAGCTCCTGAGGGAGAAAAGCTTGCAGGCCGAAGCCGGAAAGATCGATAGCGGGGGTCCGATGATGTACTTGTCTTTGGACGGGGAGGTTTTATGTTGGGACGGAGAGTAGTGGTCACCGGGCTGGGGATGGTATCTCCGTTGGGCATTGGCGTGGAAAATACCTGGCAGGCGCTCATCCAGGGGAAATCCGGCGTGGCCAAGATCACCAAATTCGACCCCACGGGATTTGATACCCAGATCGCCGCAGAAGTGAAAAACTTCGTGCCGGAAAATTTCATCGACAAAAAAGAGATCAAACGGATGGACATCTTCATCCAATACGCCATGGCTGGGTCCATCATGGCCATAGAAGATTCCCAGCTCAAAATCACCCCCCAGAATGCCGATCGGGTAGGGGTGGTGGTGGGGGCCGGACTCGGGGGATTGACCACCCTCGAGTCTATTCATAAGGTTCTTCTGGAAAAAGGACCCGGCCGAATCTCTCCTTTTTTTATCCCCGCTCTCATCGTCAATGAAGCCCCGGGTCAGATTTCCATGCGCTTCGGGGCTAAAGGGCCGAATTCCTCTGTGGTCACCGCCTGTGCCACGGGTAACCATAACATCGGGGATGCCTGGAGGATTATCCAGCGGGGCGATGCCGACGCCGTAATCTGCGGGGGGGTAGAAGCGACGATTACGCCCTTGGCCGTTGGCGGATTTAACGCCATGAAAGCTCTTTCCACCCGTAACCATGAGCCGGAAAAAGCATCACGACCCTTTGACAAGGATCGGGACGGATTCGTCATTGCCGAAGGCTGCGGCATTATTATCCTGGAAGAGCTAACCCAGGCCGTTAACCGAGGGGCCAAGATCTATGCGGAAATCATCGGCTATGGGCTCAACGGAGACGCCTACCACATCACCGCTCCTTCGCCGGACGGAGAAGGCGCGGCCCGCTGCATGGCCATGGCCCTGAGAAGCGCCGGGATTCAGCCTGAAGAAGTGGACTATATAAACGCCCATGGAACTTCCACTTATTACAATGACATCTACGAAACGATGGCCATTAAGACCGTATTCCAAGAGCACGCCAAAAAGTTGGCGGTGAGCTCAACTAAATCCATGACTGGCCACCTCCTGGGGGGAGCGGGTGGTGTAGAGACAATCTTCACCGTCCTGACCATTTGCCACGGAGTGATACCTCCGACGATCAACTACGAGACCCCGGACCCGGAGTGCGATCTGGATTACGTGCCCAACGTGGCCCGGAAAGCCGAAGTACGGATTGCTTTATCCAATTCTTTCGGCTTTGGGGGCACCAACGCGGTCCTAGCTTTCAAGAAATTCGAACAGTGACATGAAAATAGTCATCGGCAGCGACCACGCCGGCTTTGAGCTGAAAGCCCATTTGGCGGCTTTCCTTATCGAGCAAAAAATCGAAGTGACCGATTTGGGCGCTCCCGGAGAAATTTTCGTTGATTACCCGGACATCGGCTCTGCCGTGGCCGAGAAGGTTTCCCGGAAAGAATTTGAACGGGGCATCCTGATCTGCGGCAGCGGCGTTGGCATGTCCATCGTGGCCAATCGTTTTCCCGGAGTCAGGGCAGCCCTCTGTCATGACCTTTACACGGCGCGGATGAGCCGGGAGCATAACGACGCCAACATTTTGGTTCTGGGCGGAAGGGTGACCGGAAAAGAGCTGGCCAGGGAGATCCTCAAGGTTTGGCTGGAGAGCACCTTCCAGGGAGGACACCACCAACGCCGGTTGGAAAAGATCGAATCCCTGGACGAAAAAAATCGAAATTGCCGGAAAAAGTAATCACGCCTTCTTTTCATATTTCCCGCCCCGCTTCAAACTCTTCGAGCGGAGCGGCATACACTTGAGGCCGGCCATGAATCGTCCAACCTGGGAAGAATACTTCATGGACATTACCCGCCTGGTGGCCAAGCGGGCTACCTGTATCCGCCGGCAGGTGGGAGCTATCCTGGTCATGGATAAACGCATCCTGGCCACGGGGTATAACGGGGCTCCTTCGGGCCTGGCCCACTGTCTGGACGGCGGCTGCCTTAGGGAGAAGAATCAGATTCCCTCGGGGGAACGCCATGAACTCTGCCGGGGGTTGCACGCCGAACAAAACGCCATCATCCAGGCTGCCTTTCACGGAATTCGCATTCAGGGGGCCACCCTTTACTGTACAAACCTCCCCTGCGTTATCTGCACCAAGATGATCATCAACGCCGGCATCAAAGAGATTATCTATGAGAGCGGATACGGGGATGATTTATCCCGGGAGATGTTGATGGAAGCCCGCATTTCCGCCCGCCAGAGGGGCAAAGGGTAAGAGGACAAATTAAAACTTCTGGCGGCAATTTGGCTTTTCTTAAATATGATGGCCTCGTAAAAAGTCGTCACTCCGGTGAAAACCGGAGTCCAGAGGTTTGATAAATCCTTGAAATAACTGGATTCCGGCTTTCGCCGGAATGACAGAAAAACGTATTTTCAGACTTTTTACGAGACCATCAAATATAGCGATAATTTCGGGCTACGCCATTAGAGTTAGGAGAAGCCGTTAAAAATGGAAATGACAGAAGAAGAAAAAAAGGTGAAAACCAGTTTTGGACTCGCCAATTTCGAAAGGCGCAGGCATCCCAGGTTTTCAGTTAATTTGCCGATCGAATACCATCCAGTAAACGCTACGGCCCGTCATCCTGGCCGCGTGGGGAATGTCAGTGAAGGGGGTGTGATGGCCTATCTTGCGGAAAAACCAGAATTAGGCCAATATTTGCAGGTCAAACTCTTTTTTCCATCCGGCTCTGATTTACAGTGCGTGGAGATGCTGACTGAGGTGTCTTGGGTGGATATCCATCTGGGTGAAAACGGGGATTATCGGTCGGGATTGAAATTTGTGGAGATCTCGCCGGAGGCCTTAAATAAATTGAGCAGCTTTCTATTTAACCTTTCAAGAATTTGAAATCGCCCGAATTTCAGATATCAAGCCGACTCATTCCGGCAAAGGCCCGGCTATCTGTTCACCTTGGGGGTGGGCGGGGAAAAAGCCAGGTTATCTATTCCTGGATAGAGAGGAAGCCGGAAAGTTTTCTTTTTCTTAGTATATTTTTCTTCAGCCTCATCCGCCTGGCCGTCGCTCCTTCATTTGGTTTGGGCGTTGACGAAGCCCATTACGTTTTGTATGCCAGGTATTTAGACTTAAGCTACGTCGATCATCCTCCCCTGGTCGGCTGGCTCCATGCCCTCATTTATTATTCATTGGGGACTAACGAATTTCTGGTCCGACTGCCCGCGATTGTTTTATTTGCGCTGCTCTCTTACCTTTCCTATGGTTTTATGCTCAAGGTTTCTCATTCCCCTCCCATTTCCCTATTGGGGGTTTTTGCGTTGAATAGTTCCTTTCTATTGAATGCCCTGAGTGTGATGCTTTTGCCGGATTCCCTTTTCCTGGTGCTGGCCCTTTTGCTCATGCCGGTGATAATAAAAATTGTCCAAAGCGGTGAAAGGAAATATTTTTTCTATTTGGGGATTCTTTTGGGACTGGCCGGGCTGGCCAAATATACGGCGGTATTGCTGATCCCGCCGCTTCTGATTTATCTTTTCACGAAGAAGAGAACTGATTTGCTTATCTCAAAATATTTGCTGATGGCCGCCGGGATGGCCATTTTATGCGTCACTCCGGTCATTTATTGGAACCTGCAAAATCAGTGGGTCAGCTTTGGCTATCAGGGAAGCCGTATAGCCGGCTCATCAGCAGTGAGTTTCCAGAACTTTTTCCTTTCGCTATTGGCCCAGTTTGGCAGCTACAGCCCCTTTTTATTTCTCATCGCTTTTTACGGGTTTTTTAAGGCCTTCCGGTCAGCGAACGATTGGATCCGTCTGGCCCTTTATTTTGGCGGAACCATTCTAACTTTTTTTTGTTATCCGGCCCTTTATGACCCCGTTCTCCCTCACTGGAATAGCCTTTTCTATTTGCTCTTCATACCCATCGGGGTTTATTTTCTTTGCCAGGAAGCAAGCAGAAGGAAAAAATTTTTTCTGAAATTCTCCCTGGGATTCAGTTTGGTCGTAACCCTGCTGCTCTACGTGGAAGTAGCTGCGAAGTTTTTTACTTTTCCCGATTTTCAATCTCCCTTTCAGGACATCTATGGCTGGGCAGAGATTTCTAAGGAGGCTAATACCCTTCTTAAAGATAATCCCCAATCCCTTAAAGCCCTGGCCGTGACCAACTGGACGATGGGCAGCCGGATGATGTATTATTCTTTGCCCTATCAAAATGAGGTTTTTGTGATCGATCGCAGATTTGACCAGTTTGATTTTTGGCAGAAGAATTCTCCTCAGGGGTACGATCTTCTTTTCGTCAACACCCATTTTGCAAACGAGGATATTCCCCAAAAATTCAGATGCGGCGAGGTCAGAGCGGCCAAAAAGATTGATATTCTCCTGAATGGAGGCAAAGTGAATCAGATTGAATATGTGTGGTGCAAAAATTATCAAGGGATGAAAAATGAAAAACCTTAATCCTCTTTTCTACCGGTCTCTGGCGGTCATTTTTATTCTGGTGGTCTTAAGCTATCTTTATATCGATATCCCCCTGGCCGTCTATTGCCGGAATATGGATGCTGGGGTGCGCAATTTTTTTGGGGTGGTTACCGAGCTGGGGATTTCCACCTGGTATTTAATCGGCTCTTTGGCCTTATTCCTGTTTTTCCGGTTTGTTTCCAAGAAGCAAGTTTACGCCCACGCCGCGCTATTTTTCTTCGCCGCTATTGCCGGCTCCGGGATTATCTGCAACATCATCCGGTTCATTGCCGGGCGTTTCCGGCCAGAAATGCTCTTTGAAAAGGGTCTTTACGGTTTTGCCTTATTCCAGATCGAGCACACATCGGTCTCCTTTCCTTCCGGGCATACCACTACAGCCTTTGCCATGGCCATGGCGCTTTCTCTTCTGCTTAAAAATAAGATATATTGGCCTATTTTTGGTGTTTTTGCTTTAATTGTGGGGGCGAGCCGGGTAATCATTACGGCCCATTATTTAAGCGATGCAATTGCCGGGGCTTACCTCGGCATCCTAACGGTTCTTTTATTAAAAAAGTTTTATCGATCTCGATTCGGGAATCAGCTATTTTCCGGTTGAAGTTTAAGAGGCATAAGAAGAGAAACAAAGGTTCTCCCCGTTAAAAAAATCCCCTGAAAAGGCGGGCCCAAATTGCGTTGTCCCTTTTGTCAGCACATCGATGACCGGGTTATTGACTCCCGACTGAGCAAGGAAGGAGGCATGATCCGTCGCCGCCGGGAATGCGCCAATTGTCAGCGCCGATTTACCACCTATGAAAGGGTGGAAGAAACCATGCCCCTGGTGATCAAGAAGGACGGGCGCCGGCAGACTTTCGATCGGGGAAAAATCCTGGCCGGCCTGCACAGAGCCTGTGAAAAACGTCCGATCAGCGTCGAGACCCTGGAAAAAATGGTGGAGCGCATTGAGCAGCGTCTGGAAGAAGCAGGAGAGCGGGAAGTGCACAGCCGGGAGATCGGAGAACAGATCATGCATGAGCTGCAGAACCTCGATGAAGTGGCTTATGTGCGCTTTGCCTCGGTCTACCGTTCTTTCAAGGATGTCAACGAATTCATGAACGAGGTGAAGGAACTTTTGGAAAAAGGGCAGAAGGGGAAGAAAGAATAGGTTTAACAACCTGGCAAATAATTATTCTACTTTCCAACCATGGGTGCTAATAAATTAGACGAAAAGTATATGCGGTTAGCCCTGCGGCTGGCTAAAAGAGGCATGGGGCAGACGAGCCCCAATCCGATGGTTGGGGCGGTCATTGTCAAAGGGAAAACCATCGTGGGGAGGGGTTACCATCATCGGGCGGGAGAGCCCCACGCTGAAATCTTGGCGCTCAGACAGGCTGGAAAGGGGGCCGGCGGGGGAACCCTCTATCTAAATTTAGAACCCTGCAATCATTTCGGAAGGACTCCTCCCTGCACTCAGGCAATTCTTGATGGGGGAATCAAACGGGTAGTTGCCGGGATGAAGGATCCTAACCCTTTGGTTTCAGGCCGGGGGATCAGGCGTTTGAGAAGAGCGGGGGTGCGGGTCGATGTTGGAATATTGGAAAAAGAATGCCAGGAGTTAAACGCTTCCTTTTGTAAATTTATTACTTCCGGAAAACCTTTCGTGATCTTAAAAGCAGCCGCCAGCCTGGACGGGAAAATCGCCACCAGGTCCGGTGATGCGCGCTGGATCTCCAGTGATGTTTCCCGGAATTATGTCCACGGCCTGCGGCAAACCATGGACGCAGTGATGGTAGGGATTGGCACGGTTATAAAAGATGACCCGCTGTTGAATGTCCGAGTTCCTGGTGTAAAGCGCGCCAACCATCCGTTGCGGGTTATCGTTGATAGCCATCTGCGAATTCCTCTAACCTCCCGGTTGGCCCGTACGGCCGGGCAATACCCCACGCTGGTAGCCACCACCAAGGCAGCTTCTTCTTCCAAGATGAGGCAATTGACTAAAGCAAAACTGGCAGTATTGGTCATCGAAAACGATGCTCAGGGAGGGGTAAACCTAAACGCACTGATGGGGGAGCTGGCCAGCCGCGGCATTGTCTCAATCCTCCTGGAAGGCGGGTCCACCCTAAACGCCAGCGCCATAAAAGAAGGTATAGTTGACAGACTGCTTTTCTTTATTGCTCCAATGATCATCGGCGGTAAGTCAGCGCCTGGAATAATCGGCGGAGAAGGAACCCTTCGCATCAAAGATGCGCAGCCAGTGAAAATTCTTAAAGCTAAGCACATCGGCCCCGATCTGCTGATTGAAGGAGTCATTGGCAAAGAGGAATAGTTTTTGCCAATAGAGTGAGGGGTATGTTAGAATTATAAAAGAGTAAAACAAGGGGAATGCTTCTTTCCAACTTTGATGGCTTCGTAAAAAGTCGTCACTCCGGTGAAAACCGGAGTCCAGACGCCGTCCCTGCGAAAGCAGGGAACCAGAAATATATGAATCTGGATTCCTGTTTTCACAGGAAACCCTGGATTCCGGCTTTAGCCGGAATGACGGGGAAAGGGGCTTTCGGACTTTTTACGAAACCATCAACTTTAGGCGCTTTTTTAATGTTCACCGGGCTGATCCAGGATGTTGGAAATATACGAACCATTGACCGCAGGGGCGGAGGAATTTCCCTGACGATTTCCACCCAACTCGACTTGAGTTCGGTAAAGATCGGGGACAGTATCTCAGTGGACGGGGTTTGCCTGACTGTGGTGAAGCTTGCCGGCCGCACATTCACTATGGAGGTTTCTCCGGAGACGCTTCAGCGGACGACTCTTTCCAGCGCTAAAGAAGGGCAAGCGGTCAACCTGGAGGCGGCCTTGAAGATGTCCGACCCCCTGGGAGGGCATTTAGTGGCCGGGCATGTGGATGGAACAGGAGAAATCACCGGGATTACCCCTGAAGGAAACTCCCTCCGTTATCAATTCCGGGTTCCCCTGGATATTGGCCGCTACTTGATAGAAAAAGGATCAGTGGCCGTGGACGGAATCAGCCTGACCGTAGCCGAATGTCTTGACCAGGAATTCAGTGTTAGGCTTATTCCCCATACGGCCGAGAGAACGACTCTGGGAAAAAAGAAGGTCGGGGATCGGGTGAACCTGGAGAATGATATGATTGCTAAATACGTAGAAAAATTCGTGAGGCAGCGGGATGATCAGGCCCGGGGAAGCTCGCGCATTGATGCCGAATTCCTAACTAAACACGGTTTTACCAAATAAATTTATTGTATAGGAATTTCCTTTTTTCAGCTTTAGTCCGCCTTAGACGGATCATTTTT
>JASEHN010000111.1 GCA_030018715.1 Thermodesulfobacteriota bacterium
TAGCGTCCTGATGCCATCCATCACCGGCATGCGGATGTCCAAGATCACCACCTGGGGTTTTTCTTTGGAGAATTTTGCGAGCGCCTCTTGCCCGTCTTTGGCCAGGATGACTTTATACCCTTCCTCAGAAAGCTCCTCCTGGTAAAGGCGAAGAAGGCTGAGGTCATCATCCACGCAAAGGATCTTTTCCATGGCTCCCTCCTTCGACTTGTGGGTAAGAGTTTGCTGGGGTGTAATTCTGCAGCGTTCTTCCCAGTTTCAAAATCGTTGGAATCCCGGTTCGTCTTCTTAGGTTAGAAATGTTTTCCGGATGAAGCCTTTTCTTCGCATGCAGGAGTTACAAAAAACTCCACCAGAATTAATAAAAAGAATGCCTGGACATTTATTAAAGTTGGGAAGGCAGGAAAATAGAAAAGGATCCAGGGGAATAAAAAATCCCCTCTGGATCCTTCATATCGGCATCTTCTGGTAACTCCTTCTCATAAAACACTCCATAGGGTTGGAAGGTTAATGAGAAACGAGTGGAGAACTACAATAAAAATATATGATCGAATGCAAGGATTGTCAAGAGGAAAATACCCGGTGTTTCCTGAGTTTTTCACGATTCTGCAAGTTTCCTATATGATTTTGGCGAAGACTTTTTCTTAAGTATTTGAAATGCTTAGACCATGATTTTTGAAGTTAAAAAGCGAATGGTTCCAGATGCTTTTACCTTCAATGTATTGATATTGCTAAACGAAGACGTTTTCTATTTTAAAAACTCATGAAACTCCAGGAAAATATCCTCCTGGAAAATATCCTCTGTTTTTCAGCCTAAGTTGCTGATTTCTATTTGAATTGTTGCGTTGAGGTGTAGAATTTAGAGAGCAAGAATACAGAAAGAAATCATTATCTGACTTGATAGTGTCCATCAGTCAAATCTTGATTTTTACAACTAAATGGAAAGGGTTTGGGATAAACCGTCTGTCATCTTTCGAGGGAAAACTTGTCAACTTCAGGGGGATTGGATACGGGATATTTTCCGCTATAGCAGGCCAAACAGAAGCTGTCGCTCGCTTGGGGCATGGCCTTTACCATCCCTTCCAGGCTTAAGTAAGCCAGGCTGTCCAGGCCGATAAACTTACGGATTCCCTCCACGGAGCGGGAAGAGGCAATCAATTCTTTCCGGGTGGGAAAGTCAATCCCATAATGGCATGGAAAACGATGGGGGGGGGCAACTCACCCGCATGTGAACTTCCTTCACTCCAGCCTCCCTCAGGGCTTTAACACGCGTTTTGCTGGTTGTACCGCGGACGATAGAGTCTTCAATAACTACTACCCTTTTTCCTTTGAGCAGGTCCCGAACAGGGTTTAGTTTTACCTTTACTCCAAAATCCCGCACAGCCTGGGAGGGCTGAATGAAAGTCCGTCCCACGTAATGGTTGCGGATCATGCCCATTTCAAACGGAATGCCCATCCTTTCGGCAAATCCCAGGGCAGCGTAATTCCCCGAGTCGGGTATGGGCATGACAAAATCACCCTCTGCCGGGCTCTCTTCAGCAAGACGCGCCCCCAGTTTCTTCCTGATCAAATAAACATTTTCCCCGAAAATATTGCTGTCCGGCCGGGCGAAATAGATGTATTCAAAGATGCAGAATGCCGGCTTGACTTTCGGGAAAGGGCGCTCGGAATGCAGCCCTTCTTTATCGATCATGACCACTTCGCCTGGTTCTATATCGCGCAGGTATCTGGCCTGAACTAAATCCAGAGCGCAGGTCTCCGAAGCCAGAACATAGCCCCCTTTGAACTCGCCCAGACAGAGAGGGCGGAACCCCCGCTGGTCCCTGGCTCCAATCAAGCCTTTCTCCGTGAGGAGCGCGATGGAATAAGCCCCTCGAACCTGCGAGAGGGCCTGGATGATCTTTTCCATATATCCCGGTTTTTTTGAACGGGCGATCAGGTGGACGAAAATTTCGCTGTCCATCGTGGACTGGAAGATCGAGCCTCTATTTTCCAGCTTTTCTTTCAGCTCCCGGGCATTGACCAGGTTCCCGTTGTGGGCGACAGCCAGGAACCCCCTGGATTGCTGCACTAAAAAAGGCTGGGCGTTCTTCAGCAGAGAAGATCCCGTGGTGGAGTAGCGCACATGTCCAACTGCCGAACTGCCGGAAAGAGCTTTGAGCTTGTCGGGATCGAAGGTGTCCGAAACCAATCCCATACCTTTATGGCTCTTGGGCTCGCCCCGGTCTGAAACAACAATCCCGGCGCTCTCTTCCCCCCGATGCTGCAAAGCATAAAGCCCAAGGTAAGTAAGGCTGGAGGCTTCGGTGTGGCCGAATATGCCGAAAACCCCGCATTCTTCTTTGGGGCAGGCTGGCAGGGAATTCCTTACCCAAGGCCTGGGCCTAATTCTCGGGTCTAAAATTTCTTCTTTTTTACCTTTGAGGTTTATCATTTTCCTTTCCACTTCTTCGGGGCTTACTGATTTGAAGCCGGGGAGCGGCGCCCTGAAGAAAAATCAAGCGCAGATTGGACCTCTTGATTATAGTCAATAGCCTCCTGGTGATACTCCTGTACCGATTTGACGTGAACCTCTTCCTTAAGAAGGGCTTCAATGCCGTTCACAGAGGCTGCGGCGCCGGATATGGTAGTGATCAACGGTATGTTTAGGGATACAGCCACAGCCCGGATGGATATCTGGTCCCGTTTGGGGCGATGGCCGGTTGGGGTGTTGATGATTAAGTCAATTTCGCGGTTTTTAATTCGGTCAACGATGTTCGGCCTTCCTTCGTGAACTTTATAAACGACTTCTACAGGAATGCCGTTCTGGGAGAGGGCTTTGGCTGTCCCCCGCGTGGCTACGATCTTAAAGCCAAAGTCCGAAAGCTTTTTAGCTATGAAGATAATGGCCCTTTTATCCCTGTTTTTAACGCTTATAAAAACCTTCCCGTTCCTGGGCAGAACCTGCCCGGCGGCCAGTTGAGCCTTGGCAAAAGCGATCCCGAAAGCGTGGTCGATGCCCATGACCTCCCCTGTGGACTTCATCTCCGGCCCCAAAACCGTGTCCACCCCCGGGAAGCGATTGAAAGGAAGAACCGACTCCTTCACCGAGACGTGTTTAACTTCCACCTCCCGGGTGAAGTTCAATTCTTCCAAAGTGCGGCCGACCATCACTCTGGCGGCCAGTTTGGCCAGGGGGATGCCGGTAGCTTTGGAAACAAAGGGAATCGTCCGGGAGGCGCGCGGATTCACCTCCAGCACATAGACCAGGTCATTGCGGATGGCGTACTGGATATTCATCAGACCCTTGACTTTCAATTCTCTGGCCAGGGCATAGGTATTCTCTTTGATCACCCCGATCAATTCATCGCTCAGGGTGTAAGGTGGAAGGACGCAGGCGCTGTCGCCGGAATGGATGCCTGCTTCCTCGATATGCTCCATGATGCCGCCAATGACCACTCTCTCTCCGTCGCAAATGGCATCCACATCCACTTCGATGGCTTCCTCCAGAAACTTATCAATGAGAATGGGATGCTCGGGCGAAGCCTTCACGGCATCGCGCATGTAGCGCTCCAGGGTCTCCTCGTCATAGACGATTTCCATGGCCCGCCCGCCCAAAACATAGGAGGGCCGCACCACCACCGGGTAGCCCACTTCCCGGGCCACGGCCCGGGCCTCCTCAAAGGAGGTGGCCGTGCCGTTCTGAGGTTGAACCAGTCCCAATTTCCCGATTAAATCCTTGAAGCGCTCCCGGTCTTCAGCCCGGTCGATACTATCCGGAGAAGTGCCCAGGATGGGCACTCCGGCTTTCTCCAGAGGGACGGCCAGGTTCAGGGGAGTCTGCCCGCCGAACTGAACAATAACGCCCTCGGGTTGCTCTTTTTCCACGATGTTCAGCACGTCTTCCCTGGTTAAGGGCTCGAAGTAGAGCCGGTCGGAAGTATCGTAATCCGTTGAGACCGTTTCCGGATTGCTGTTCACCATGATGGTCTCGTACCCTTCCTCGCGCAGGGCCAAAGAGGCATGAACACAGCAGTAATCAAACTCGATTCCCTGGCCGATGCGATTGGGTCCGCCGCCCAGGATCATCACTTTCTTTTTGTCGGATGACCGGACTTCATCCTCCGACTCATAAGTTGAATAATAATATGGCGTATAGGCTTCAAATTCAGCGGCGCAGGTGTCCACCAGTTTGTAGGTGGGGGAAACCCCCTTCTCCTTTCGCAACTTGCGGATGTTCATCTCGTCCGAACCCAAAAGATAGGCCAATTGTACGTCGGAAAAACCATACTCCTTAGCCTCTCTCAAGATTTCTACGGGCACAACCGGCATCCTTTGAGCGTCGGTTTTGAATTGGCGTATTTTTTCTTCGAAGTCGCCTATCTGTTTCATGTTCTTAAGGAACCAGCAGTCAATCCTGGTTAGTTCGGAAATTTCCTCCGGGGACATGCCCATCTTCAAGGCCATGCCCACGTAGAAGATTCGTTCGGCGGTGGGCAGAGCCAGTTTTTCCCGGACCAACTCCGGCGGCGCTTCCCCTTTTCCCTCCGCTCCCAGGCCGAACCGGCCGATTTCCAGGGAGCGAAGGGCTTTTTGCAAAGCCTCTTTGAACGTTCGGCCCACAGCCATGGCCTCCCCCACGGACTTCATGGAAGTGGTCAGGACAGGATCAGCCCCGGGAAATTTTTCAAAGGCGAAGCGGGGCACCTTTACCACGCAGTAATCAATGGACGGCTCGAAGGAAGCCATGGTCTCCCGGGTTATATCGTTGGGAATTTCGTCCAATGTGTATCCCACGGCCAGCTTGGCTGCTACTTTGGCGATGGGAAAGCCGGTCGCTTTGGAAGCCAGGGCCGAACTCCGAGAAACCCGGGGATTCATCTCAATGACCACCATGCGCCCGTCTTCAGGATTGACCGCAAACTGTATGTTCGATCCACCGGTCTCCACCCCGATCTCCCGGATGATGGCCATGGCCGCATCCCGCATGCGCTGGTATTCTTTGTCGCTTAAGGTCTGGGCCGGGGCGACGGTGATGCTGTCTCCGGTGTGCACTCCCATCGGATCAAAGTTTTCGATGGAACAGATGATCACCACATTGTCCTTTACATCCCGCATCACCTCGAGTTCATATTCCTTCCACCCCAGGACTGACTCTTCGATCATGATTTCATGAATCAGGGAGAGCTCGATCCCCATGGCGCAGATGCGTTCGAACTCTTCCATGTTGAAAGCAATTCCCCCGCCGGTCCCCCCGAGGGTAAAGCTGGGGCGAATGACTGCCGGCAGCCCAATCTCTTCCACGACTTCCCGGGCTTCATTCAGGGTATGAGCAAACCCGCTCCTGGGCACCTCCAACCCGATGCGGCGCATGGCTTCTTTGAAGAGTTCCCGGTCCTCCGCCTTATGGATGGCTTCCTGATTGGCGCCGATCATCTCCACCCCGTATTTCTTAAGGACGCCCATCTCCGCCAACTGGATGGCCGTGTTCAGTCCGGTCTGGCCGCCCAGGGTCGGAAGCAGAGCATGGGGGCGCTCCCTTTCTATTATCTTGGCTACGATTTCGGGTTTGACCGGTTCAATGTATGTCCGGTCAGCCGTCTGCGGGTCGGTCATGATCGTTGCCGGGTTGGAGTTGACCAGGATGACCTCGAATCCTTCTTCCTTCAGGGCCTTGCAGGCCTGCGTCCCGGAGTAATCGAATTCGCAGGCCTGGCCGATGATGATCGGCCCTGAGCCGATGATCAGAATTTTCTTTATGTCCTGGCGCTTGGGCATTTTTCCGGTCGATACCTTTCTTTCACCCCTGCGGAAACTTTTCCATCAGGGAGACGAACTCATCAAAAAGATAGGCTGAATCATGCGGGCCAGCCGAAGCTTCCGGATGATACTGCACGGAGAAGACCGGAAGCCTCCTGTGGCGCATCCCTTCCAGGCTCTGGTCGTTAAGGTTGACATGGGTAACCTCGACCTGGCCCTCCGGAAGCGTATTCCTGTCCACGCAGAATCCATGATTTTGCGTGGTAATCTCTATTTTTCCATTGAGCAGGTTTTTAACGGGCTGGTTCGCCCCGCGATGGCCAAATTTTAATTTATAGGTTTTTCCTCCCAGGGCTTGGCCCAGGATCTGGTGGCCCAAGCAGATCCCAAAAATCGGCTTTTTACCAAGAAGAGATTGCACGGTTTCGATGGCATAGGTGAGAGGCGCCGGATCTCCCGGCCCGTTGGAAAGAAAAATCCCCTGGGGATTCATCGATAGAATTTCTGCCGCGCTTGTTTTTGCCGGAACCACCTGGACCTGGCACCCCCGGCTGGTCAGATGGCGGATGATGTTGTGCTTGATCCCGAAATCTATGGCCACCACAAGAAACTTTGGGGTCAGGGAAGGGCTAACCGCCTGGCCTTTGCCCCATTCCCAGAGGCCGGCCCCCGTCCCCATGACTCCTCTATCTCCCCAGGCATAGGCCCGGGAACAGGTAACCGCCTGCACCCAATCGCTCCCCACCATAGAAGGAGAGTGTCGGGCCTTTTCCACCAGAGAACCAGGGTTCAAATCTTCGGTGGATAGAACCCCCCGCATGGCCCCGGCAGTGCGGATATGTTTGGTCAAGGCCCTTGTATCCAATCCCTCGATCCCGATGATTCCATATTTTTTTAAAAAATCGCTCAGGCTTCCCCGGGAACGCCAGTTGCTGGGAAACGGGCAATTTTCCTTAACAACAAATCCTTCCACCCAGGGTTGGGTGGATTCAAAGTCTTCCTCATTCACCCCGTAATTGCCGATCAGGGGATAAGTCATGGTAACGATCTGGCCTTTGTAGGAAGGATCGGTGAGCGCCTCCTGGTAGCCGGTCATGGAGGTGTTAAAAACCACTTCCCCGAAGCGCTCTCCTGAAGCTCCAAAAGACCATCCCGTGAAAACTTTTCCGTCTTCCAGGGCCAGATAGGCTTTTTGTTTTTCACTTTTCATGTTTCCACCAGTTTTCGAGCAAGTTCAAAGTTTCTTTGAGTGGCCCCGCAGTTAGCCAGAAGGGCCTCTTTCCCTGCCTCGCCCCTCTTGTTCAACTCCTGGGGATTATCCAAAAGATAAAGGCAGCGTTCGGCCAGCTCTTCGGCACTCCTGATCATGAGCCCCGCTCCCGAGTCTTTAAGGAGTTGATGGGCATCCAGGAAATCCTCCATCGAAGGCCCATAGAGGACAACTTTGCCCCAGGCTGCCGGCTCAAGAATGTTCTGCCCCCGGCGGGGAACCAGGCTCCCGCCGCAAAAGACGACTGTGGCCACGCTGTAAATATTATATAACTCGCCGAAAGTATCCCAGAGCACTACCCGCCGGTCCTCCCGGCCTCCGGCACCTAACTGGCTGCGCCGGATGAAATCCTCAATCCTTAATCGGACCAGAAGCTTCTCCAGCCTGTCCGCACGCTCGGCATGCCTGGGGACCAGCGCCAGGATCAAATCGGGGTAACGCTGGCGCATTCTTAAGAAAGCCTGTAACACAATCTCTTCTTCGCCCTCGTGGGTGGAACCGGCAACGAAGACCCGGTCCTTTTCATCCACCCCCAACAGTTCTTTCATCTCGTCCTGATGTGTTGACTCGGCCATGAAAGCCGCCTGGTCAAACTTGCAGTTGCCGTTGACAAAGACATGCACCGGATTGGCCCCCATGGAGATGATCCGTTCTCCATCCTGTACTCGGATCATGGACATAGCGTCCAGATAATCCAAAACCGCCGTCCAGAAAAATCTCGTCTTCCGGTAGCGGGGAAAGGAGCGGTCGGAGATTCGGCCATTGGCTAACATTGTCCGTCCCCCTTCTTCTTTCATAATTCGCAAAAAGTTTGGCCAAATCTCGGTTTCAGCGAGGATAAAAAGATCTGCACGCACCTTCCGTATAACTCGCCGGACAATAAAAGGTAAATCCAGGGGGAAGAAAAAAACGGCTGTGGCTTCGGTAACCCGCTCTCGAGCGACCTTCTGCCCGCTCTTTGTTCCCGTGGAAAGGACCAGGCATCCCTTAGGGTAGGCTGCCCGCAATTGCCTGAGCAA
The DNA here is from genome assembly GCA_030018715.1 of Thermodesulfobacteriota bacterium. Classification (GTDB taxonomy): domain Bacteria; phylum Desulfobacterota; class SM23-61; order SM23-61; family SM23-61; genus JAHJQK01. The sequence goes on from JASEHN010000111.1 coordinate 8,029, forward strand.
CGGATGGACGGCCGAAACTTCACCTACGGAAACGGCATGCACCCAGATCCTCGGTTTCCCCTTCATTTTAGCCAATATTTCCTGCGGAACAAAGCCTAATTTCTGAGCGAAGGCCTGGCGATTATTTTTATTTAAAATCATTTTAAAGAGAAGGAAAGGAAGCGCAGTAAGACAGAATATCCACAAAAGAAGATTATAGAAAATATACACCGGGAGATGTGCCCTTATTCAAAAATCGGTAACAATTTAGCGTTTTGATCCGCCTCAGGCGGATCAAA
>JASEHN010000112.1 GCA_030018715.1 Thermodesulfobacteriota bacterium
CCATGGATTCCCTCTGACCTTACGCCCCACCTCTTTTCAAAGAGCTAAAGTGTTACTTTTTCTTCAATTCCGCTTTCCGCATTCCGAAATCCGCATTTGCCTCTTAAGGATACATCTCGGCGGCCACCTGGTTAAGTTCCAGCTCTAAGAGTTTCTCTTTGGTTGGCCGGCCCGTCTCCCAATCCCAGCCACGGAATTGATAATACCCCTTTAACATCTTTTCCATATCCGGCTCAACACCGGCGGTAGTACCTTCGTCCAGAGCGGCCAGGCAGATCTTGGGCAGGCGGTCATGCTCCCGGGTTAAGCCGAGCTTATTGCTAAGAGCCCGCTTGAGGTTTATGGACCGATCCCCGGCAGCCAGAATATCCTTGGGGGCAAATTGCCAACCGGTGATGGCATTCAGCATCTCACAGAGTTGGGTTGGCGTTATGGGAGCGAATTTGCAAAGAGCCAGGGAGTCAAAAAGGTCCTTTAGGCTTTGATATTTGGCAGCTCCTTCGCTCTTTCCTTCAGAGGAAAGTCTCTCCGAGGGCAGGATCATATATTCCAGGACCATGTTGCCCAGGTCAACGTTATAATAATCGCCCTTCAGGTGGCATGCTCCGCGGGGGCCGGTAGCGTAGGAGAGGGCCATGCCGTGGAAAGCCCGTCCTTCATGCATGGGCATTTCCAGACCCTTGACCTGGGCAGCTTCATCGGCGCTTCGGCCAAAGGCCTTGGCCATGGCTAACGTTCCCTGAGAAAGAATCTTGCCGATGCCTTCCTGGGCGATGATCATCTCCGTTAGTTTTACGACGGCCTCTCCATCTCCCCATTTCACTTCGAACCCGACCTGGTTCCGGGTCAAAACCCCCAGATCATAGAGATAAAAGGCGTAGGCCACGCTCACTCCCGTAGAGATCGTATCTATGCCGTGAGTGTTGCAGAGGTGATTGGCTCTTATTATCGAATCCAGATCGGTATTCAGGCAAAGCGGCCCGAAGGCCACGGCAGTTTCGTATTCTGGCCCATCCACATTCATCCCTGGCTTGAAATCCATAAGTTCCCGGCCGCAACCAATGGGGCAGCCCAGGCAGGCATAGTTCTTGACCAAGTACGCCTGGCGCAAGGCTTGCCCGGTTACTTTGGAAACCGGGAAGACGGACTTGGTGAAATATTTGGCCGGGGCATCGCCCAGGGTCATGGCCATGTCCATGTACATCATCGTCCCATATTCACGAAAAGCAACTGAAACCAGGTTGCCGTTGATCTGGGCCACGGCCTGTTTGGCCAGGTCCCGGACTTTTTCCGGATTGCTCAATTCGGGCCTCAGGTTGCCGGAAGCAACCACCGCTTTTAAGTTTTTGGAGCCCATGAGCGCCCCCAGGCCGCACCGGCCGGCTGCCCGGCCGTTATCATTCATGATGGCCGCATATTTGATCAGCTTCTCCCCCGAAGAGCCTATGCAGGCGATGCTTACGGAATCGTCACCCAATTCATCTTTGATGGTTTTCTGGGCCTGGTAACTGTCCTGGCCCCAGAGGCGGGCAGCATCCCTGATCTCGGCTTGTCCCTCCTTTAAATAAAGGTAAACCGGCCTGTCCGCCTTTCCTTTAACCAGTATTCCATCCCAGCCGGCGCCTTTTAGGCGGAAGGGGAATTTACCGCCGCTGGTGGCTTCGCCCCAGAACCCGGTTAAGGGAGAAATGCCTCCGACCGCGTATCTGCTGACCATAGGCAGGGGTGTGCCTGTGAAAGGCCCGGTGGCCAAGACCAGGGGGTTTTCCGGAGCCAGAGGGGCAAGCTCTTTGCTAAAACGGTCGTAAATCAGAGCGGCGGCAAGGGTGGCTCCCCCGATGTATTTCTTTAAAAATTCCTCTGGCAGAGTTAAATCAGTCATTTTGCGGGTCGATAAATCTACCTCTAAAAACCGCCCGTGGTATCCTTTCATGCCTCTATCCTCCCGTTAAAAATCTATATCTCGTCCGTCGTAGGCGCAATTGAACACCTGGGCGCACTGAGCCTGGGTTATGGGTCTGGGGCTGAGATAGCAATCTACGTCTCCATGGGCATATTCCACCAGCTTGCCGAGCTTGGCGGCGAATTCTTCCCGGGAAATCCCCATATCCTTCAAGGTCAAAGGAACTCCCAGCTCGGTCAAAAAAGAGCGCACCCGGCCTACCAGTTTGACCAGCCCATCTTCAGCATCTTTGAACTCGATATTCAGGGTCTTACAGGTTAGCAGATGCTTGTCCGTGATTTTGCTGCAGAACTGGAGGGTTTGGGGGATGAAAAACCCTACCGCCAGACCATGATGCAGGTTGAATACGGCGCCCAGGGAATGCCCGAAACTATGGGTCAGGTGGCAGCCACTCATTCCAAAAGCAACCCCGGCAATGCTTGCGGCAATGATCATCCTGTGCCGGGCCTCCCGATCCTGGCCGTTTTTATAGGCCCGGGGCAGCCATTGGAAGACCATCTCAATGGCCTTGAGCGCCAGAGGTTCGGTGAATTCATTTCCTGCCGGGGTGGTGACCGCATCCATGGCGTGGGCCAGGACGTCCAGGCCTGTGCCGGCGGTAAGCTTGGGCGGCATAGTCATGGTGTATTCCGGAACCAGTATGGCAAAGTCCGGGACCAGCTCGGCGTGGGCAATGGGGATCTTGCGGTGGGCGGCCGTATCGTGAAGCACGGCTGCGCCGGTGCATTCTGAGCCCGTTCCGGAGGTGGTGGGCACGGCTGCCAGAACGGCTTTCCCCCGCAGGTTTAGTTTGTCTAAGGGAGAGATCATGCCCAGGTCGGTTATATCCGGCCGTTCATAAAGGATCCAGGCTGCTTTGGCCGAATCCATGACCGACCCCCCGCCTACGGCCATGATTAAATCCGGCCCGAAATCTTTTATGGCCTGGGCACACTCAATCACCACTTCCATGGGGGCCTCGGGTTGACACTTCGCCCACATTTCGACTTTAAAACCCCCGGATTCGAGAAACCGGGCGGCCTTACTGGCAAAGCGCTTGCTGAAATCGTCGGTTACGAGAAAAGCTCTCTTTTTGGGACATCGTGGGGCCAGGGAATCCATGGTGGAAGGTCCGATAACTGGACCCTCCGGAAAGGCGTTGGACCCGATAAATAATTTGGGAGTGGTGAAAATGGTGGTAAGACCTTTGATGGAAGTCGACAGGGCCAGGGGAGCCAGGGCTTTCAGCGTGGGATTCTCAAACCAGTATCCCATGGGTCGCACCTCACCTTCGTAGATAGTTTATGTTTTTATAGATCGCCGATCTTGAGGTAATAAGAATGGAGCACAGAATCTCTTGTGGCAATATGGATAAAGAAAAAAGTTTTGTCAAGAAAAATTTAAGGGCTGTTTGCTGGTTTTTTGGGAGGGGAAGTTAAAAATCTGCCTCTGCATCCTTCGACCCTTCCCCTTTGCTTTTGCTTTCCTCCTCCATGGCCTCTTCTATCATCGAATCAAAATCTTCTCCCACGTCTTCTCCTAACTCCTTGCCCATCCGTTTCATAAAGCGGGCCATGCTCGCCGGATCGTTCTCGTCGAGCCCGCCTAACTTGCTCGGATCAGCCAAGGACTCCAGGCGGCTCTCCTCGGAACGCACCCGGGCCACCCGGGAAATAATTTTGGTCATCTTGTTGCCCTGGCACCTTTCGCATTCGGGATGGAAAGGGGTCTTTATATTGAGAACGATAAAACTGGAAACCCGCCGGCAATCCTGACAGCGGTATTCATAGATGGGCATTTTAACTTTCGCCTCCCTTGACAGTGGTTCTTTTCTAAGGTGTAATAGAAATGCGTCATTTTAACGAATTCTCCCTTGAGGAGCAAGGTCTTGTTCGCGCCACAAAGAAAAGTCTTCTTTCTCTATTTCGTGGTTTTGATCTGTTGTCTCTACCTTGTCGGTTGCTTTTACAAACTGAATGCGGATAAGACCGTTTTCCGGGAGGTAAACTTTAAAGATTTTCAACCCGCGGCCATTCTTCCTATTCCAGATGCTTCCGGTTATCCTGAGTCCGGTGCAGACCTGAATTCCTTTACCTACACGGTTTTATTGGCCAAAGGTTACAAACTGATCCCCCCTGGAGAAGTTTCTGCGGCCCTCGAGGAATTCGGCTTAACCCCTCAAGATTTGCTCTCCAATCCATCCTCCCTTATTAAGATCAAAGAACGCCTGCAAGTCAAGCTTCTGATTACAGGCACCCTTCTGCGCTATTCCCTGCAGAAACCCTACGTTCGCGGAGAAGCCTTTGAGGTCTGGGAGGGGGGGCGCTATGAGTACCGCGCTCTACCGACCTATCATCAGGGGGCCTGTCAGATCAGGCTGATGTTTCGGGTTCTGGAGCTGGAAAAGGGGTCGGTGCTCTGGATGGCCGAAGGAAAGATTTTGGGGCCGAGCCAGGCGGCAAAGAATTTAGGAAAAAGATTGGTTGAGCGCCTCTTGGCTGAGCTTCCTGCCCTCCATGCTCCAGCGGGGAAGTAGACAACCTTCAGCATGATTCCACCGTTCTATCCTTCCCTCTTTCCTTCTTGGTGGTTTCTACAACCCTTCCTGCTCTGCTCGGGGGTCGCGGGACATCAACTCGGTTACGGCTTCCCGCGGGGCTTTGCCCTGGTAAAGAACCTCATAGACTTTCTCCGTAATGGGCATTTCCACGTTAAGCTTCCTGGCTAATTGGCGAAGGGCTTTGGTGGTGCGGATGCCCTCGGCGACCATTTTCATTCCCTGCAAAATCTCCTTAATCGCCCGTCCTTTCCCTAACTCCAGGCCAACGCTGCGATTGCGGCTTAAATTTCCCGTACAGGTAAGGACCAGGTCTCCCAGGCCGGCCAGGCCGGAAAAAGTTCGCGCATCCGCTCCCATCTTGACCCCCAACCGGGTCATCTCGGCCAAGCCGCGGGTGATCAAGGCCGAGCGGGTGCTGTGCCCAAAACCTAAGCCATCCGATGCCCCGGCTGCGATGGCCATGACGTTCTTGCTGGCCCCCCCTATTTCCACTCCAAGCAGGTCGGAGCTGGTGTAGATCCGGAAGTAAGGCCTGGCCAAAAGCTGCTGTGTTTTGCGGGCAGCCGCAGGGCTGCCCGATGCCGCAGTGACCGCCGTCGGAAATTTGCTGGAGACCTCTTTGGCAAAACTTGGCCCGGATAGGCAGGCGATCTCAGCCCTGGTCTCGCCGATGGCTTCCCTTAAAACCCCGGATACTGTTCGGCAAGTTCCTTCCTCGAGCCCTTTGGTGGCGCTAACAATCAAGACCCCTTCCCGGAGGCAAGGCCGGCTTTTGCCAAACACTTCCCGCACGGCATGTGAGGGCACGGCGCAAACCAGGATGCTTTTTCCCCGGCAGGCTTCTTCCAGGGAATGGGTCAGGTGAATGCTTTGAGAAAGGGGAATCCCGGGTAGGAAGACTACATTCTCCCTTTTTTCTTGCATGGTGAGAAACAGTTCTTCTTCAAAAATCCAGAGATCGACGGGCTGGCCTTTTTCGGCCAGGAGGTTGGCCAGGGTGGTACCCCAGCTTCCGGCGCCAATAACGCTGATTCTTTCTGCTTCTGTGAGGCCCCCGGCCATGGATCAAATATTTTCCTCTCCCGTGGTTTCTTCGGTCCTCTCTTCCAGGCTTTCCTCCGCCTCCTGGATTTCCGGCTCATCCTCTTTCTCGGCCAGGCGGGTGACCGCCATTACCCTCTCTCCGGGCTCTAATTCGATCAGCTTTACCCCCTGGGTGTTCCGCCCGATGACCGAGATTTCTTCACCCCGCATGCGAATGATTTTTCCCTTGTCCGTAATCAGCATGGCGTCGTCCTGTTCGGTGATCTGCTGAACGCCCACCAATGTGCCGTTTCGCGGGGTGGTCTTGATGGTTATAACCCCCTTGCCCCCCCGGTTCTGGAGTGGATACTCTTCAATAGGTGTGCGCTTGCCAAAACCGTTTTCCGTGACCGAAAGAATGGAGGCTCCCTGGGCGCCCGGTGTGATGATGTCCATGGAAACCAGGGCGTCTTGCTTGCTTAAAGTGATTCCTTTCACCCCGCGGGCCGTGCGGCCGATGGCTCTGGTTTCTTCCTCGGAAAACCGAATGGATTTGCCCTCGCGGGAACTCAGCAGAATCTCCTTCGTTCCGTCCGTAAGGCCGGCCGAGATTAACTCGTCTCCCTGGTCGAGGGTCAGGGCAATTATTCCGCCGGTGCGGGGATTGCTGTAGGACATCAGGTCGGTCTTCTTGACCACTCCGTTCTTCGTGGTCATGATCACGTACTTCCCCGGCTCGAAGGCCCGTGCAGGCATGATGGCGGTTATCTTCTCTTCTCCGGAGATGTTCAGCAAATTGACGATCGCCTTCCCCCGGGACATGCGGCCGCCCTGGGGGACTTCGTGAACTTTCAACCAGAACACTTTGCCGGCGTCCGTGAAAAACAAGATATAACTGTGGGTGGAGGCGACGAAGAGATGTTCGACAAAATCCTCCTCTTTGGTGGTCATGCCCGTCTTGCCCCGGCCTCCCCGCCTCTGGCTGCGGTAGAGGCTTATGGCATTTCGCTTGATATACCCGGAATGGCTGATGGTTACCACCATATCCTCTTCCACGATCAGGTCCTCCAGGTTGATCTCCTGCGCTTCCTCGATGATCTGCGTGCGCCGCTCGTCTCCGTATCGCTCTTTGATCTCCTTAAGCTCTTCTATGATGAGGTTCAAGAGGAGGCGCTCGTTGCTAAGAATTTCCTTAAGGCGGGCGATGTGTTTGATGAGTTCCCGGTATTCCTCGTTGATCTTTTCCCGTTCCAGGTTGGTAAGGCGCTGCAGGCGCATTTCCAGAATGGCTGTGGCTTGCGCTTCGGAGAGCGAGAATTTCGCCATCAGCCCTTCCTTGGCCTCTTTGGGATTTTTGGAAGAACGAATGAGCGAGATGACCCGGTCGAGGTTGTCTAAGGCTATCTTCAGGCCTTCCAGAATGTGCGCCTGGGACTCGGCCTTTCCTAATTCAAACTGGCTCCGGCGGGTAACCACTTCTTTGCGGTGGTTGATGAACTGCTGGATCATCTCTTTGATGTTGAGCGTCTGCGGCTGTCCGTGGACAACAGATAGGAGGATGATGCCGAAAGTAATCTGCATCTGCGTATGCTTGAAGAGCTGATTAAGGACCACCTGGGCCGCGGCTTCCCTCTTTAGCTCGATGACGATGCGCATCCCTTCCCGGTCGGATTCGTCCCTAAGGTCGGATATCCCCTCGATCCTTTTTTCTTGAACGAGTTCGGCGATCCTTTCCATAAGTTTGGCCTTATTCACCTGATAAGGAAGCTCTGTTACGACCACTGCCTCCCGCTCCGTCCTCTTTTGGCGTTCGATCAGGGCTCGGGCTCGAAGTTGGATCATCCCTTTCCCTGAGAGATAGGCCTCCCTAATGCCGGAACGCCCCAGGATGAACCCGGCCGTGGGAAAGTCCGGCCCGGGGATTATTTCCAACAGTCCTTCAGGGGAAATGTCCGGGTTGTTTATGATGGCTATGGTGGCTTCGATGATTTCCTTAAGGTTGTGGGGGGGGATATTGGTGGTCATGCCCACGGCAATCCCCGAGGAGCCATTGACTAAAAGGTTAGGGAAACGCGCCGGGAGAATGGCCGGCTCCATCGCCGACCCATCATAGTTGGGGACAAAGTCCACCGTGTTCTTCTCGATGTCCGCCAGGAGCTCGCTGGCCAGACGGGCCATGCGCACTTCCGTATAACGCATGGCTGCTGGCGGGTCTCCATCGATCGATCCGAAATTCCCCTGCCCGCTGATCAGCGGGTATCGCAGGGAAAAATCCTGGGCCATGCGCACCAGGGCGTCATAAACAGCCATGTCCCCGTGAGGATGGTATTTTCCAATGACATCCCCGACGATTCTGGCAGATTTCTTGAACGGCTTATTCCAGTCATTGGCCAGGTCATGCATGGCATAAAGCACCCTGCGGTGGACGGGCTTTAGCCCATCCCGTACATCCGGCAGGGCGCGGCCAATGATTACGGACATGGCATAGTCCATGTAAGACTTCTGCATTTCCTCTTCTATTTTTACGGGGAGGCGGTTCTGAAGGTTCTGCGTTTGCATAGAACTCTTTCTAATTCTTTTTTTGGTCTTTTGGATTTATTTTTAGATGTCCAGGTTCGTCACGGTCAAGGCATTCCGCTGGATGAATTCTCTTCGTGGCTCAACCTGGTCCCCCATGAGGACCGTGAAGATCTCGTCGGCCTTG
>JASEHN010000113.1 GCA_030018715.1 Thermodesulfobacteriota bacterium
ATTTTTTCAAATCGCTAAACTGTTACCTTTTTTATTTTTTCGCCACAAAGAACACCGAGAGCACAGAGATGAATATTCGTCAAAAAACAAAAAGCAAGGAGAAGTTAAATAAAAAAGCCGGGGTTCATGACGACTGCCCCGGCCTTTGTCTCAGATTGATTTCTTAAATCAGATTATCTCTCCGGCAGCGGACAGTCCTCTCCTTTATGGGTGCTGGGCCACCACCAGCATTCGACAGAAGGGAAAATGATTTGGGCCGTTAATTTCACTATATGCTTTTCCTCTCTCCCCGTCTCACCGCTCTCCGCGGCGAACGTTTCTTCCTGACCTATGAACTCCGGGGATAAGAGCCCAGGAACTTTAAAAAAAGAGCCTTTTTCTTTAGGTCCGACACTGCCCGGTGAATTTGGGCATCCGTGAAGTGGCCTTCAAAATCGACAAAAAAGACGTATTCCCAGGGTTTATCTTTAATGGGCCGGGATTCGATTTTGGTCAGGTTGATGGACATCTCGTAAAAAGGTTCCAGCGCCTTGTAAAGAGCTCCCGGTGAGTCCGGAATGGAAAACAGAAGAGAGGTTTTATCCTTCCCTGTCCGCCCGCTCATCTGCCGCCCGAGGACCAAAAAGCGGGTGTAATTATGCAAATAATCTTCAATGCGGGACTCGATGACCTTCAGGCCATAAAGTTCGGAAGCAAAGGAGCTGGCCACGGCCGCGGCTTTCGGTTCCTGAGCAGCCAACTGGGCGGCTCTGGCCGTGCTCACGGTTTCAGCTAATTGGGCCTGGGGTAAGTTTTTTCTCAGCCACTGCCGGCACTGGGCCAGGGCTTGAGGATGAGAATAGACCTTCTCCACATCTCCGGTTTTCCCGCTCATGGAAAGGAGATCGTGGGATATCCGCACTAAAATCTCTCCGCAGATTTTCACTTCCGAATCGATGAACATGTCCAGGGTCCGGTTCACCACCCCTTCGGTGGAATTTTCCACGGGAACTACCCCGAAGTTGGCCTTCTCCCTTTCTACTGTTTCAAAAATTTCCTGGATGCTCTCCTTGGGAAGGGCCTGCACAGATCTCCCGAAGCGTTCAATACAGGCCAGGTGGGTGTGGGTGGCGGGCGGACCGAGGTAGGCCACGGCGAGCTCCGCCTCCAGGGAACGGCAGGCTGAAATAATTTCACGAAAAACAGGGGTTATGGCCTGCTTCGGGAACGCCCCGGTGTTTAAGGATTGCATCCGCTGAAAAATCTCTTCCTCTCGCTGAGGATTATAAGGGTCTATTTTGGACTTTGATTTTACCCTCCCCACCTCCAGGGCAACTTCGGCCCGTTCGTTTAGAAGCTGAAGGATTTTCATGTCCAGGGCATCAATGATCTGCCTGAGAGATATGATTTTTTCATTGGTTTCCATCTTTACCCTCTTTTAAGAACTTCCTGCCTGAACCAGTGATCTGTCAGGACAATGGCTACCATGGCTTCACAGACCGGGTTGATCCTGGGGATGGCCGAAACATCATGCCGACCATGAATCTTAACGGATGCGGGCCTGCCGGAAGAATTCACTGTTGTTTGTTCAAGAGAAATTGAAGGAATTGGTTTCACAGCCGCCCTAAGCAGGATATCCGCTCCGCTGGAAATGCCCCCTAAAATCCCTCCGGCGTCGTTCTTTTCAAATCCCCCTGGTTTCATAGGGTCATTGCATTCTGAGCCGAGCATACGGGCAACCCGAAACCCGGCGCCGACTTCCACTCCCCGGACTGCTCCGATACTCATCAGCCCCTTGGCCAGATCCGCCTCCAATTTGTCGAAGACCGGCTCCCCCAATCCGGCCGGACATCCCCGCACAAGAATTTCCACGATGCCCCCAAGCGTATCCCCCTGCAGCCTGGTTTTTTCGATTTTCTCTGCCATTTTTACTGCGGCATCCGGGTCAGGGCAAAGGAGGGCGTTCTTCTCGACCGCTGCATAATCCATCTTTTCCGCCCGAATCCCTCCCAGCTCCAGGGTGTAAGCCAGAACTTCAATCCCCTGCGCCTTCAAGATCTTTTTCGCTATGGCGCCTGCGGCCACCCTTCCCACCGTCTCCCTGGCTGAGGCCCGGCCTCCGCCGCGATGGTCGCGGATGCCGTACTTGGCCTGATAGGTGAAATCAGCATGGCCAGGCCTGAAGATATCTTTCACCTCTTCATACGCCCTACCTTCCACGTCTTCATTCCAGACCAGGAGGGAGATGGGTGTTCCGGTTGTCTTCCCTTCGAAGACCCCGGAAAGAATCTCCACCCGGTCTTTTTCTTTTCGCGGGCTGGTTCCTTTTCCCTGTCCGGGCCTCCTTCGGTCCAGCTCTCTCTGAACGTCATCAGCCGAAAGATCAAATCGGGGCGGGCAGCCGTCTATCACCACTCCCACGGCTCTCCCGTGGGATTCTCCCCAGGTGGTTATCCGGAAAAGAGTGCCGAACGAATTTCCGCCCAATTCAGGCCTCCATTTTCTCTTGCAATATAACCAGTATTTTTTCCGCAACCGCCTCTTTATTCAAATTGGAAGTATCAATTTGAATATCGGCTACCCCCTCATAAACTGGCTCTCTACTCATCATCACTTCTTCCAGTTCTTCCAGGGTGCCCTTTCCGGTCAGGGTTGGCCTATTGGTCAATGTTTCTTGCTCCGCCATCATTCTTTTATAAAGAATTTCCTTATCGGCCTTGAGCCAAATGAATAGACCATTCTGCTTTAAAAATATTACGTTTTGCGGTTCGAGCACCGCTCCCCCGCCGGGAGCTATCACCAAATTATTCCCGCCGGAAATCTCCTCGATAATTTTCTTTTCCCCATTTCGAAAGTGGGTCCATCCCCATTTTTCTACGATCTCTCTGATGGAAGCACCAAGCCTTTTCTCTATCAGCTCATCAGTGTCCACAAAGCGCCTTCCCGTACGTGTAGCCAACAACTTACCTATGCTGCTTTTACCTGCTCCTCGATAGCCGATTAAGACAATATTCATAAGAAAAATAGCTTTCAGCAATCAACAAATGGCCCAATTATAAATAACTGATAGCTAAAGGCTAATAGTTGATTGCTAATCAATTTGTCAGTAGAGCTTTTTCAACGTTTCCCAAAACCCCGGGAAGGATTTATCCACGCATCTTTCCCCGCGAATCTTTATCCCGGGAACGGCCAGGCCGGCGATGGCGAAGCTCATGGCCAGGCGGTGGTCATTATGGGTTTCGATCTCCGCCCCCCGGACTTCTTTGCTCTCCACTTCCAGCCAGTCTTTTCCCTCTTCCACGAAAACCCCCATTTTGGCCAGCTCCAAAGCTACGGTCCTCAGGCGGTCCGATTCTTTGAGACGCAGATGGCCGACATTCCGTATCAAAGTCCTGCCCCGGGCAAAGGCGGCAAGGACTGTTAGGGTGGGAACCAGATCGGGCATGGCGTTCATATCCACTTCAATCCCCCGGAGGTCTTTGCCGCAGACCTCTGCAAAATCTTCTCCCCGGCTAACTGCGCATCCCATCTTCTCCAGGATTTCTAAAAATTTGGAATCACCCTGGACGGAGGCGGGGCGGAAGTTTTCAACTCTCACCTTTCCCCGCGTTATGGCGGCTGCTGCGAAGAAATAAGAAGCGTTGGAGGCGTCCCCTTCAATGCGGTATTCCCTGGGGAGATAGCGCTGTCCTGCCCGGATAAAAAACGAATGATCTCCTATGCCTTGAACTTTTACGCCGAAGGCGGACATTACGTCCCGGGTAATATCCACATAAGGCCTGGAAGCCAGCCGGCCCGCTACCTCCAACCGCACGTCCCCGCGGGCCAGGGGCGCAACCATCAAAAGGGCGGAAAGGAACTGGCTGCTTTCACTACCCCTGATCCGGGCTATTCCGCCGGAAAGACCCTGGGATTCCACGACTACCGGCGGATAACCGTTTCCTTCCTTTGAATAAGCCCTGGCTCCCAATGAGACCAATCCATCTAAAAGCTCGGCCATCGGCCGCTCCCTCATTCGTTCGCTCCCGTTGAGCAAGGTGCGGCCGTTCTTCAGAGCAGCCAAGGCAGTCAGAAATCTCATGGAAGTTCCGGAATCCCCCACATAAATCTCTTCTCCTCCCGCCTGCAGCGCTCCGTCACACCCTTGAACAATGATGGAATCTCCTTTCCAGTCGATTTTTATTCCGAATTTTTCCAGTCCCCGGGCGGTGCGTTCGGTATCCTCGCTGCGCAGGGCGTTCGCAAGAACAGACTCTCCGGCAGCGAGCGCAGAAATAACCAGGGCCCGGTGGGTGTAGCTTTTTGATCCGGGGATGGTTATAATGGCGTCGCAATATTTTAAAGGCTTAATCTCGATCATGGAAAGAAGCAATCAGCAATCAGCAATCAGCTAAAAGCACATTCTAATGCCTTTTTAAGGTCTTCTTTGATTTCTCCGATATCCGGCTTTTTCCCTGTCCAGATTTCAATCTGCGCTGCCCCCTGCCGGGCCAGCATCTCCAGCCCATCGATTGTCCGGCAGCCCCGTTCTTCAGCTTCACGCAGAAACTTTGTCCGGAGAGGCTTATAAACAATATCCATCACAGTTGCCGCTTTTTTGAAAAACTCTTTGGGCAATGGGGTTTCCGAATCTTTCGGGTGCATTCCGCCCGATGTAGCATTGATCACCACATCCACATCCAACCCGTTAAGCGAAGAAAAGGGCAGGTGAATGAAACCCATTTCCCCGGCCAGCCTCTGGCCTTTTTCCCCTGAGCGATTAAAGATAAAAACCTGGCAGCTTCGTTCTTTCAGGCCGAAGGCGATGGCCCGGGCCGCTCCGCCCGCTCCCAAAAGAAGAACCTTTTTCCCCTCAAGATTCATTTTCTCCTCCAGGGCTTCCAGGGCTCCGCGCCAATCCGTATTGTACCCGATAAGCTTCCCTCCTTCGCTGCTGATGGTGTTCACGGCCTGGATCCTGCCGGCTACGTCTTCAAGTCGATCCAAAAAAGGGATGACGGCTGTTTTAAATGGAATGGTCACGCTCACGCCGCGAATCCCCAGCCCTCTAATTCCGCTTATGGCTTCAGAAAGACTTAGGACTTCAAAAGCCAGATAGGCCGCATTCAGCCCCATTCTGCGGAACGCTCCATTGTGGATGACCGGGCTCAGGCTGTGCCGCACCGGATTTCCGATCACTCCGTAGAGGCGGGTCTTTGCGTCGATCATTTTAGGTTTCTCCAGATTTCCTTGATCTGCGAAATTGTCAATTGCCCGGGAGCCGAGGATCTTTTTCTATTTAGGGAAGCATACGTCCAGGCCGCCCCCAAAAGCGGCGCAAAAATCCGGCTCATCTTCCCTTTTTCTCCCATGCAAAAAGCCACGATTTTCTGACTCCTTTCCTTAGCGTAAGGAATGAGGGATAAAACCTTCAGGTTGTCTTCCCAGGCCCGGGCAAAAGTAACGATCTTGACCACATCCGCCCGGCATTGAATCATGCGCTTAAATAGAGCGCGCAAATCTTTTTCCGTAAGCGTTTTTTTAAAGTCGTGGAATGATAGGATCAACCGGGTATTTTTTTTATATGCTATCAGTTCATGAACGAATGATCTTCCGCTTTCCATCTCCAGGTCCACGAAATCAGCGCCCAGATGGACTGCCTGCCTAAGGATTCCCAACCTGCTCTTTTCGTCCCCTTTATACCTGCCTCCCTCTTCTCTGCGGCGGTTGGTGACGATGATCGGCTTTTTTCCTGCTTTTAAAAGCTGTTCCAAATCGAATTTCCGCAAATAGTCCAGCCGGAGCTCGATAAGGTCAGCCAGTTGGTTGGCTTGGGCGACGGTCCGCAGGGCCTCCTCCATGGTCCTCTCCACAACGGGCAGGCATATTTTCCCCGGGCTTTTATCTTTCGGAAATTGTCTCATCAATCCGGACTCCGAAGTGTCTGGCCGAACCTTCCCGGTAAACCAGTATTTCACTTCCTTCTTTCAAGTCAACCAGCGAGACCGCTTTTCCGCCTGGCTGGGTGAGCCGGATTGTTTCGGCGTTCTGCAGGATGGCCGAAATTCTCTGGCCGCTCTCCTCCGCCTCGATTAAAACCAGGGGACGTCGTTCCACTTTGGCTCTCCCCACAACGGCTGGATAACTTTTGCCTGCAAAATTAACCACCAGGACTTGATCCCCGGCCCGCACTTCTGAAAGATATTTTGTCTGGCCATTGGCCAGCCGGATATAGGCATGCACCGGACCGGCGTTGACCCGGAAAGGTCTGGTATTGACAAAGGGGTTCTCCACGCTCTCCGAATGGACAAGGAAAAGGGCCTGGCTGCTGTTGCCCACCAGCATACCTTCCCCCGGGGCCATCGAAGAGCAGGTATCCACACAGACCCGGTCCCCGAGGCCCAAAGGTTCAAGGACCTTCACCCGGGCTGGTAAGAGTTCGAATTCTTCATTCCCCGCTTTAAGCTTATGGATGATTTGGCGGATTTTTTGGGGGTCGGCATGATTAAGCACCACCCCATCCACACCTTTTTCCAGGATGGCAAAGGCGGTTTGTCCTTCCTGCAAATCAGCAATTTCAACGAAAATATTCCTGGCTCGGCTTAATAAATTTTCCAGAGGGATGATCGTCCAGTCCTTTCCCTTAACCACAACTTTTTTCGAAAAGCTCAGATTGACGACCTCCTCTTCATCCTTTTTCTCCAGAACCTCTTTCTCCACCACATCCCGGCCCACCATGAAATCTCCGTCTTCGGCCACCGTAGGAATGAGACCCATCTTTTTCACTGTCAAACGGATGCCCGGCTCGACCCAGAGGGCATCCGCCCCGCTCTCCATGGCTGCCTGGGCTACCTCCATGGACCAGGGAATGACTTTCACCCAAACCTGCTTTCCCATTTTTCTCTCTCCTTCATGCGGCCATTTCAGTCATCCCGTCTTCGACCGAGCAGCCGTTATGCACTAATTTGTTGATGACGCGAATGATTCTCTCCGGGTCCCGATGCTGGAAAGCATTTCTTCCGATGGAAACGCCCGCTCCCCCGGCCAGAATAGATCCTTTGACCATCTCCAGGATATCCCGGTCGGTCTCCATCTTTTCTCCGCCGGCGATGACCACTGGGACAAAACATCCCTCCACCACTTCCCGGAAACTCTCCGGAGAGCCGGTGTAAGGCACTTTCACAATGTCCGCCCCCAATTCCGCTCCTACCCGCGCCGCATGTTTGACCACGCTCACATCGTACCCGTTCTTCACTTTCGGACCTCTCATGTACATCATGGCCAGAAGGGGCATTCCCCATTCCGTGGCCTCCCGGGCCACGCGCCCGAGATCTTTCAGCATGGACTTCTCATCTTCCGCGCCGATGTTGACATGGATGGAGACAGCATCCGCTCCCAATTTAATGGCTTCCTCCACACAGCACACCAAAACCTTGCAGTTGGGGTCAGGGGCCATGCACGTGCTCGCCGAGAGGTGAATGATCAAACCGACATCTTTTCCGCTTTGGCGATGGCCGGCCTCCACCAGACCTTTGTGGATGGCTATGGCATTGGCCCCTCCCCTGGCCACGGCGTCGATGGTTTTGCGCATGTCGATTAATCCAGGCATGGGGCCGAGAGTCACGCCGTGATCCATGGGCACGATGACCGTCTTCCCTGAACTGCGATCCATGATCCTTTCCATTCGTATTCTTTTCCCTACCATCGCCTTTCCCTCCTTTAATAATGATTTTTGATGATTTCGTAAAAAGTCCATCTGCGGCGTTGCGCCTCACCTTCTTCGTTGCCGCGTACCTTGTAAGTACGCCTCACTTCCAGGTTTTGCGCGGCTTGCATATGGAGCTTTTTACGAGATCATCTATTTTTGGATCATCTCCAAATTAGTTGATCAAATTTTAATGAAAGCCGGCCAAGGGCCCGGAAGGAAAGGCAGATTGCGCCGCAAGCATCGGCGGGATATCCACTTTCCATAAACCCAGAGCTTACCTTCCGCAAAGCGCAGCGGGGGCGGGGAAACAAAGCTTCGAAGAAATTGCCGACCCCCCCGCCACAGCTAAGGAGAGATATGCGCCTCATGATTGCAAGCAATCTGACTTTCCTTCCGGGCCCCTGAAATCACTGCCCATTTTAAATTTGGCAGCTCTTTGGCCCTCAACTAATTTGGAGATGATCCAAAAATACAAGTCCAACAGTTGATATTGATGATCTCGTAAAAAGTCAAAATTGGGATGGCAAAGTAAAAAGCTC
>JASEHN010000114.1 GCA_030018715.1 Thermodesulfobacteriota bacterium
GATGAATTCGTAAAAAGTCAGAAAGCCCCTTTCCCCGTCATTCCGGCGAAAGCCGGAATCCAGTTATTTAAAGGAGTTATCAAACCTCTGGACTCCGGTTTTCACCGGAGTGACGACTTTTTACGAGACCAGCAAGATTTAGTCTCGTCAAAATATCACGCTTTTTAACGCTTGCGCGCTATCTGTCTAACTGGCGCCCCGGCGGACTGGGCAACAATGTGTGTTGGCTTTGGCTGTGAGCCTTTTCGCGCCGCCGCTGAGCTTGATCATTATACGCTGGAAAATAGGGCAATTATTCAAGGTGGAGCGCCGCGCCGCTCCATTAATTTCCGGGCCTGGGCCAGGTCAAAATTTGCGCCAATTGCGCCAAAGATTTTCTCGGCGCTTTTTAAATGAGCGGGATCTTCCAGGAATTTACCCATTTCCAGGTGGGTTAATCCCAGCTCATAACGTGCGCCTAAAGCATCACCGGCTTTTAAACTCTGTTGCCACCATTTACGGGCGCGTCCGGACTGGCCCCTCAGCCACTCCCAGGTGCCCTGCATCCGGCAGGCAGCCACCCGTGAAGCCCGGTCAAACTTCTCTTGGTTCAGGGCTATTTTACAAGCCTGCTTAGCTTTTCTCATGGCGGCTTCTCTTCCAGGCTCCTCTACTTGCTCTGCTGCTGATAGGTAGGTCTGGGCCAGGCTCATCCAAATCGGGACACAGGAAAAGCCTCTCAGGCGATGGTTCTTGATCAGTTGACCGCCTTCTTCCAAAATGGCCAGAGCCTGTTGAATATTTCCCTGCCGCAGGTAGCACCGGCCGAGGATACCGCTGGCAAATACAATGACTTGGTAATCCGGAACGCTCTTGAGCAGGTCAAGCGCCTGCCGCATCTTGGCTACCGCCTCATCCAATGCTCCCGCTTCATCCAGAGTGGTAGCCAACATGAATAACCCCCAGCCCCATGCCTGGTGGTCAGCCGCATCCTGGCTCACTTGAATAACTTCCTGACAGAGGTTGAGACGGTCGTTTATGTCCGCCGGAATCCAGAGCAGGCTTTCAGCCATTTTAACGCTGGCCCAGCAACGCAGATGTCCTGCTTCCCAATACCCTCTGGCCGAGCGGTGATAATGTTCGAGGGCCCTTGCCCCATCCCCCAGGGCATATTGCTCATGTAAGGCCAGGCCGAAATAGGCCTGGCCGATGGCTATGGGTTGCCTAATCTGCTCGGCCAAAGCAACGGCCCGGCCATGATAATAGCGAGCCAGCCTGGATGCTGGAACTGTGTTAAAAGCCAGACCGACCCCCATGGAGGCCAAGACCACTTCAACAGAAAAACCGCACCGCTCGGCGAGATTCAATATCAATAAGGAGTCGAGAAACAAACAGTGGGGGTCCATGAAATAATCCATCCAGGCCATAACCGAATAAATCTGGCATATTTCCTGCGAGATACTTTCTTTTTCACCAGACTTATTCTCCCTAAGAAAGCTGGGGAGGAGACGATGGCCCATCTGGCGGATCAGTTGTTTAAATATGGCCAGTTGGACACCCCGCCGGGTATGAGGGTAAGGGCTTCTTAGGGAGATCAATGCCCGGAGGAGGTACTCCCGAGCCGGTTGGTTTTGCCCGCGGCGAAACAATGCCTCCCCCATTTTACGTTCCAATATCGCCCGTTGTAAGGGGTCCCAGCGATTACCGAAGGCGCGCGTGTGGGCTGCCATGGCCTGGCGGTAATGCTCCAGGGCTTCAACATCCGCCGCTATTTTTCCTGCCTGGTCGCCAGCTTTGAACAGGTAATCCCGGGCCTTCTCCCACTCCTCGGCTCGCGTGTAATGGTAGGCCAGCAAACCGTAGAATTCGTCCAGACGGTCGGCAAAGATCGCCTCGACGCATTCTCCCACCTGGCGATGGATTTCCCGGCGTCGTTGCAGGAGAATGCTTTCATAGGTTGCTTCCTGCACCAGGGCGTGCTTGAAGATGTATTCAATCTCGGGAATCCGATTCTTCTCGCGCACCAGTTCCAGATTCTGCAGCTCGGCCAGGTGGCGGTCCAATTCCCGGTCTGCTTCCAGGATTCCCCGGAGCACACGGTAGAAAAAGACACGTCCGATAACCGAGGCCAGTTTGAGAACCTGTTTCACTTCTTCATTCAAACGGTCGATCCGGGCAATAACCACACCTTGCAGGGTATCGGGGATGGTAATCTGCTCCACCTTGGCCGTGGCCTGCCAGCGCCCCGTATTCCGATTACGCACAAAAGCGCCCAGGTCGATTAACGCCCGGATCATCTCTTCAAGAAAAAAAGGATTTCCCTCGGCTTTGCGGAAAAGTCCCTCGCGCAGGCGCGGAGGAAAATCTTCGATCTTAAGCAGGTTGTGGGCCAGCTGGATACTCTCAAGGGGGGAGAGGGGGGTCAGATGGATTTCCGTATAGCAATCGGCATATTCTTTAGCTTGGGTTTCCCAAAGATGCATTGCCGGAGTCCCGGCATCAGCGCGGCCAAGACTGCACAGGAGAAGGGGCGCTTCCCGAACGAGCGGCAGAAGGTGTTCCAGCAAGAATGCCGAGGATTGATCTGTCCAGTGCATATCCTCAAAGATCAAGACCAGGGGGCGCTCTTGAGCCAGGCGGGAAAAGTATAAGCGGGCGGTGCGAAAGACCTGACGCCCCATGGTTTCTCCATCCAAATACTTGACCCGTTCGGCTAATTCTCCGGGGACTTCCAGTGTAAGCAGCGTAGCCAGATAGGGGAGAATTTCCGCGGTCTCATCAGGGAATAACATGTTGATCCGCCGTTCCAGTTTGTTCCAGCAATCCCCTTCGTTATCCTCAGCAATGATTCCAACGTCGGCCTGGATAATCTCCAGAAAGGGCCAGTAGCTGATGGTTTGGCTAAAAGAGAGTGTGCGGCCTTCCAGCCATAGGATATCTTGCTTGGCTACCTGGCGCCTGATTTCAGCCACAAGGCGGGATTTTCCTAAACCGGCTTCTCCGATAATCGATACAAGTCCACCCTGGCCAGCGAGCAGACGCTCAATACAGCGGGTGAACGCGGCGACTTCTTCTTCTCGCCCAATTAGAGGGGAGCTGATTCCCCGTCCTTCCAGTCCGCGCCAGGTTCCTGGTTGGGCCCGCAGGCCCAAAAGTTTATAGACCGGTACGGAATCGGCCTTCCCTTTCAGGCGCATGGGACCGAGCGCTTTAAAGTCGAACAGGTGGCTGGTCTGGCGGTAAGTATCCGGGCCAACCAGGATTTCGCCCCGCTGGGAGATTCGCCCCAAATGCGCGGCCAGGTTGACCGCGTCGCCCATTACTGAGTAATCCTGGCGGCCGCGGGTGCCGATGCCCCCGGCGATGACCAGGCCGGTGTTGATGCCAAAGTGAGCATCCAGTTGAATCCTGTGGGCGGCGCTGAATTCCCCTATGGCTTCCTGCATACTCAAGGCGGCGCGGAGAGCGCGTTCAGGGTCGTTTTCGTGGGCGGCGGGCGCCCCGAAGAGCGCCATAATTTCGTCCCCGATGAATTTATCCACTGTCCCGCCGTATTTGGCCACGGACGGCACCAGATGCTCAAAGCAGGCGTTAATCAAGTCGCGGACCTGTTCGGGATCCATTGTCTCGGCCAGGCTGGTAAAGCCGGAAATGTCAGCAAACATTACAGTGATGAGCTTGCGTTCAGCAGGCAGGTCCGGCCTGCCCCTTCCTTTCTTGTTTTCCTCCATAAAGAACTCCGGAAGTTAAAGATAAAGAGGGTTGACCTTGAACTATGAAATCGTGATGACCTGGCGTTTGGCCAGCCTAAATTAGGACGGATTTACAGCGAGCAACTTACCTTATCACTTTTCGCCTGTCAAGAAATTTCGGCAAAAAACAAGGGGACGTCCCCCAGCAGTCCCCCATCACACTATGAAACGCTTAGATGGTCAAGGAAAAAAACGCTTTAATTTAATCCATGCGAGAATGGGATTGTAAATATTCATGGAGGGAGATTCGACCGTTAAAGATGGATTTGGTTTCGGCCCAGTTCTTTTTGATGAAAAGGGCGAAATAGATATGGCCGATAAGGCTGGCAATTAGAGTGGCTGAAAAAAGACCGTGGAGAAGGCGGTTGTAGAAAATAAATTCCCATCCCAGGCCGAAAAATGAGAGGGGAAGAAAATCCCGGAAAGGTTTCCAGATCACAAACCCGGAAAGGATCAGGGCCAAAAGGTTTCCGGTCACGGCCCAATGGAAAAAAATTTGTCCGGGATGATACTTGGTAGCGCGAGGGTAGAATTTGGAAAGGCCAAAAAAGTTTTTGAAGATGGCCGATAATTTTTTTAACTCACCCCGGTCAACAGCCATGGGGTTGGGGCCGCGAGCGAGGAAGCTTTCATAGATGACGTGAAAGATCAGACTTACGAGCAGGAGCGCTGTTCCCCACTGGTGCCAGGAAAACCAAAAGGAAGGATTGCTATCGGGAGATAAGAAGCCCCGGGGTTGATAGAGCAGCCAGCCAGATACGATAAGGATTATGACGGCCAGGGCATTTGACCAGTGGTAAATCCTCTGGAACAGGGTATGCCGCAGGATATCTTCTTTAATGGGCTGAAGATCATTTTCTTTACCGGGGGACTCGGTGGGCTGGGGCTGGCGAAAGGCCCTGCGGGCGGCGTGAACCACACAAAAGATTAAAGCGGCGCCGATAAAGGCGAAGAAGAGGCGATCATCGAGGCGATAGTAGTTATAGTCTGCCATGGTAAAGGTTGGCAGGGAAAAGGGTTCGCCGGTCATGATTTGACCTCCGGAAGCCCTCTTTTTTGTAAGCCTGCGGTAACTTCTTTCAGGCCCAAACGCTCCAGAATCGCCGCAGTGGGGATGCCGGAATTGACATCCCATCCCATCAGCCTGTAATACTCGCTCTTGGCCCGCTCCAGATCTTCCCGGATATATTTTCGTCCCCCGGCATCTTCTTTTTCAAAATAGAGGTCGTGGAGAATGTCATCCTTACGGGTGCGGCCGTCGCGCACGGCCAGGGCCCTTTCCAGGGTACAGAGCATCTCCCCTTGGCCATACGACTCTTCCAAACTCATTTCTATTCCGGTAACCGCTGAGTAGATGCGGGATTCAAGAGAGGGGTCTCCGGCATGATCGGCGGAATTGGCATTGAAGAGGTAGGGGAAGAGAACGTCGCAAAGGATGTAACTGTCTTTCAGGAGGGAGTGTTCATGATAGCGCTTGACCACCGGAGCGGCCCATTTCCAGTTCAAATTTTTCCCGTCGGCATGCAGGAATTCCGCTGCCTCCTCCGACCCATAGGCAACTTTCATTGCGGTTTTTAGCGCGGGAAATATTTTTTCCGGAACAGCGGTGAGGGCATTCTGGCCAATTGTAAAGGCCGCACCCCAGAGCATGGCGATGTAGCTATGAGAGACCAGGGCATCCCGATTATCCAGAACCCACATCAAAGCCAGCGACGGAATCGCGTATCCGGTAGGGAAGCCGCCCAGATAGACCCAGTGCTCGCGGTAACCGCCGAAATTCCCTGCCCGGGGATAATACATGAAAGAAAGTTTTTCGGCTTTTCCGCCGAGTTTCGCTGCTGCCCGCTGCCCCCCTTCGGCCAGCAGATCTCCAAGGCCCTCGCGGTTGGCGATTTTATGAAGCAGCTTGGAGGCGAAGTTCCAGGAACCTATTTCATTGAGGGGGAGGCCAGTTTCTTCTTCGGTGATTAATTTCTCCCGGTAGCAATCCGACAGCCAGGGGACGATGGCCATCAGCTCATAAGCGTTGATTCCTAAGA
Source organism: Thermodesulfobacteriota bacterium (assembly GCA_030018715.1). Taxonomy (GTDB): domain Bacteria; phylum Desulfobacterota; class SM23-61; order SM23-61; family SM23-61; genus JAHJQK01. The sequence continues at coordinate 5,771 of JASEHN010000114.1, forward strand.
GGTCCCCCAGTTTGGCCGCCTGCCAGGTTATCTTGCTGTAGCCCTTTTCGGGCTGATGGACCATAGACTCGAGATACATGTAGGATTGAGCGCAGAAGGCTACCCCTGGTGTGATATCGGGTCCTTTTACCCGGGAGCGGCAGGATACAGGGCAGGCAAAACACCCATCAGGGATTTGAGAATATCCTGAAGAAGGGTCCTGGCAGAGGTCGAGAAGCTCCCCCGGGAGAAGAGACAGACTTCCCCGTCCATATCCTCCTCCCCAGATGTTGTATTTGAAATTTTTTTCTTCCGGCTGGTAAGGATCGCTGTGCGAGGGCTTGCGGGCGAAAAGCTTGTGGATATGGTGAGTGATTTCCATCAGGGCTTTGGGCCTGGCTACGGGAACCGACCCTGTGCCGCGGACAGCGATGGCTTTTAAATTTTTCGAGCCCATCACCCCGCCGAATCCCCCCTGGCCAGAAGCATCACCGGTGTCCGTCAAAATACAGGCGATGCGGCTGCGATTTTCTCCGGCCCTCCCGATGACCATGACTCGCGTCTTCCATCCGTGTAGTTTCCAGATCATCTGCTGGGCCTGGTAAGTATCCAGACCCCACAGACGGGTGGCATCGAGGATTTCGGCTCTTTGGTCGCTGATCCAAAGATAAACGGGTTTCGGCGCTTTCCCTTGAATGATGAGAGCGTCGAATCCGGCCCATTTCAGTTCCGGGGCAAAATGCCCTCCTACACCGGAGCGGCAAAAAGATTCCGTGGGAGCTGTCTGGGGAGCCTTTCCCAAAACCGTGAATCTTCCTGACGTAGGAGCCAGGGTTCCCTGAAGAGGGCCTGTGGCCAGGATAAGGCGGTTTTCCGGGTCGAAAGCTCCTACCTCCGGCGGCACTTCATCCCAGCAGATCTTGGCCCCCAGCCCGCGCCCCCCAAGGAATTTGGGGACGTAGTCAAAGGTGGAGGTTACGGAAACCTTTCCCGTCGTCAGGTCAACCCGCAGAATTTTCCCAACCCATCCGCCTTTAGGAGTCATAAAAAAATTCAACAATACTTTGCCACAGAGATCACAGAGGCCACAGAGAAATAGATAAAAAATCAAATTTAAAAAACTTACGTTGCCCTTTAAATTTTCAGTTCATCTCTGTGCCCTCTGTAGCTAAAGTTCTTTGGTTACGGCTTTGTCGAACTGCGTTTTCTGCAGTAAAAAAGTATTTTAGTCTTCTTGGATTATAGGATAGCCGACAAGCAACCCTTTCTCGGACCGCTCCAGCCTGAGAACGCCGAGGGGACAAAATTTCACGCATTGCGGGTCTCCGAAGCAAAGATGGCATTTGACCGTTCGATGTTTCTCGGGATCAAACCTCGGCCGGGATGGCCGGAAATACCTTTGGCAGGCATCCACGCATTTCTGACAGCCGATGCAGGCCCTCTCATCGATGACCCGGGCGTATGTACCTCTTTGCCGGTCAATCTGCAGGGCAGTCACCGGGCAGGCTTTGAGGCATGGAGGGTCAGCGCACTGGTGACACACCTTTGGCTGGTAATCCCCCCGCAAATAATCTTTTTCCAGAAGCAGCAGGGAAAGGGAGTCGGAATTACGGCCCGCGCTGTTGAAATTGGCGCAGACCATCTCACAAATGCGGCACCCCGAGCAAAGGGATTTATCCGCCAGGATTACTCCCCTGGCCAGAGCCGCTTTTTGCCCGTTGGGAAAGGTGATGATCTCCAGCAGACTTCCCAGGCTAACGACGCTTCCCAGGGCAAAGGCCCCGAGGGTGAAGCCTTTAAGAACTGTTCGCCGGTCGATATCCTTGGTCATATGCCATCTTCTCTCATGGCGGAATTATCTGGCCAACCTTTCATCGACTCACCCTTTTGTCATTAATAGGGTCCCAGGGGCCAAGAGTTCAAAGGGTCAAGTGGAAAAACTATAAAAATTTCACTCGAATCCTCGGCCCCTTGAATCCTCGAACCCTTATGTGGCTGGTGGGGAAAAATAAGGCCTCGTGGGGAGCGGGCCGAAAGTTTCATTGGTTTCTTTAATGGTAAGCTTGTAATAGTATTTTGCTTCCGATCCCATGCTCTTATCCACGTATTCATAGGCGCTTTTTCCGGAGATGATATTTACCATGCCTACCTCTTTATACGGCCCTTCTGCAAAAGTATCAGCCCGAAAGATTTGAACGGCCGCCGCGCTTTTCAAATCTCCCTTCACCTTCCAGGTTAGTTTGGCTGCCCGATACATCGCCTGGACTTTGAAATCAATAATAGTAGGTTCCGCCTTCTGGGGGATAGCAACGGAAGGGATAAGCAGGGTTACGATGAAAAAAAAGAGGGTATATTTAATCATCGATAAGTCTCCGGATCTTTTGTTGGGTAGTAAAAAAATCCCCTTT
>JASEHN010000115.1 GCA_030018715.1 Thermodesulfobacteriota bacterium
CTCATAAGGTCACCTCCTCTTCTTTAGTAATTAGTAAGGTGTAATCTCAATGGCCAATTTTTTTGGCAAGCTTTTCGCCAGGGTCATTACCTTAACGAGTTCTTCTTTTTGGAGCTCTAAAGGAATCCTATCTTTGCCTCCCGAAATAATGGAAGCAGGGGCCCAATCATCCACCTCGATGGAAACGCGGAAAACTTGCTTCTGGCTCGAGATGTTTTTCAGGCCAACATCCACCCACCAATATCCGTCTTTTTGGTAAAGGTTCACCTTCGTCAGCTGGGCTTCTTTAGTTACCCGATAATCAATGCCCGAGGGCTCTCCGGTTGGTTTGATCGCCGCCCGACAGCCAAAGCCTATGAAGGCCAGGATCAATCCCAAAATCAGCCATTGGATGCCAGTTAATTCTTTTCTCATTTGTCTTCACCCCCTTTCCTTCTTGCTTTTATTTGCCTCCATAAGGACCTTTCACTTCAATCTTCATCGGATTTACCCAAGAGAGCTGCCCGCAGGGCCTGGAAATGGCTGAAATCCGCATGGTGCACGAGTACCGCCTCCACGGAGCGCGTCACGATTTCCCCCTCTTCAGAGTGCGCATAGACGATGTGCACCACTTCCTGGGGGAGTCCTGCCTCCGCACATAGGGAAGCGCCGGTGAAGCGGTGATTCAAGCGCCGCCCCGGTTTGCTGATGATGGTCTCCTCACCCGCTGGGGCATATTCCAGCAATTTACCTACATCATGCAGCAAGGCGCCAGCCAAAACCATCTCCCGTTGCACCGGAAGGTTCCGCGCCAAAATATCCGCCATGGTCAGGGATAATTCCGTGACAATCTTAGTATGCGTCACCAGACTCACCCTGGTGGACAAACCCATTTCCCGGGGTAAAAAATGGCACCTTTCCGGGTGGTCAAAATTCCCTTTGCTGATTGCTTGTTCCCAGGCCCGGATCACGGCTCTGGCGAGGGTTGGGTCCTGAAAGAGCCTGAGTTCAGGGAACAGCCCGGCCACGTCCGGTACGGGAAGGTTTTTCATTTTGTTCTCCTTTTTTTATCCCAGGCGGAACCCACCCCCAACTCCTTGAGGAGGGTTTTTTGAACCTTGGATGACCCGGTTTTGGGGAGGGACTCCACGGATTCTATATAACGGGGGACCATAAACGGCGCAAGGCGTTCGGAGCACCAACCATAGATTTCCTCGGGCTCCACGGTCTTCCCCTCATTTACCACTATATAGGCCTTGATCTCCTCCTCTAATATCTCATCTGGGACCCCCACAACGGCAGACTCCAGGATATGGGGATGGTCATTGAGGACCGCTTCGATCTCCCCGGGGGAGATGTTTTCCCCTCCCTTGCGGATGGTTTCCTTGTTCCGGCCCACGAAATAAAAGAAGCCCTCTGCATCCCGCCGACCGAGGTCTCCGGTGTGAAACCAGAGATTCCGGTACGATTTCAACGTTTCCTCTGGCTGTTTGTAATAGCCATCAAACATCAAGCCTGGCTTTAAGGGGCGAATGACAAATTCTCCCACTGTGCCGTCCGGGACTTCCTCGTCTTCTTCGTTAAATAGCCTTACGTCGAATCCTTCCCGTATCGGGCCTACGGACCCTACCCTACTTTTCTCCAAGGTGTTCATCGTATTGAAGGCGCCGGTCTCACTCATTCCATACAGCTCGAGTACTTTCACCCGGAAACGATCCTGGAAACGCTGGGCCATATCTCCGGGGGCCCCTCCCCCAAAACATACCTTTACCGTGTGCTCCCTTTCCCTGGGGGCTTCCGGCTGTTTCAGGAGGATCGTCAGGATCGTGCCCACGTAGCTAAACATGGTGGCCTGATGGTTCCGGACCTGATCCCAGAAAGCCGAAGCCGAGAACCTCTCCGCCAGGATTAGACTGGCACCGGCAACCAGGGCCCCCATTACACAATAGACCTGCGGATTGGCGTGATATAAAGGCAGGTAGGTAAAAATGCGGTCTTCCTTTCGGGTACGGCAAATCAAAGAAATATCCCGGCCCGCGGAGATGTAGGCATTGTGACAATTCAGCACTCCCTTGGGCATTCCTGTGGTCCCGGAGGTAAAGGTCATAACCAGCGGGTCAAAACGGCTTATGGATGCATCTGTCGGAAGTTCTGGCGATGCCTCTTCGAGAAGTCGCGGCAGGGACCCCACAGGGCCGAGCGGTGAAACGCCCTCCGCGAGAAGTGAGGGGATATCCAATTCGGACGCATGTTCCTGAACCTGGGGAAAGCTTACCGCGGAGAAAATGATTCCTCGAAGATCCGCATGACCCAGGCAGCGACGGAGACTTTCACCCTTGAGCTGGGTGTTCACCGCCACTAACACGGCTCCGATCTTGGCCAATCCAAACCAGCAGACCATGTATTCTGGGCTATTGGGGAGCATCACGGCCACATGATCCCCTTTTTTCCAGCCCAGCGCAGCAAAGGCATTGGCTGCCTTGTTCGCCAGAAGATTTATTTCTCCGTATCGGATCTCCCTATCCTTCCAGAAAAGGAAAGGGCGATCTCCCTCCCTGGCCGCTCGTTCTTCCAGCAACTCTCGCAGGTTGTTCATCCTTTCACACCTCACCTTCAGGCAGCAGTCTGGCAGCAATGGTATTTTTCATCACCTCTAAGGTTCCCCCGGCGATGCACAGGGATTTGGCGTCTCTGAGGTAACGCTCAAAAGGGGCCTGGCGGTAGCAACCGTAACTTCCGGTTAGCTGGATGGCCCTCATGACGACCATTTCACTTACTTCTGCACATAGGAGCTTGGCCATCGAACTCTCCAGAGCAGAATTTTTTCCCTGGTCCTCCATCCAGGCGGCTTTGTCCCTCAACAGAGAAGCCCCTTCAATCTGAGTCGCCATTTCTGCGAGGTTCCAGCGATTCCCCTGAAATTCCAGGACAGTCTTTTCCCCCACCCTGCGCGTCCGGGCATAAGCTACGGCCTTTTCTAAGGCCCCCCGGGCAATTCCCAGAAGGCAGCTGGCATTGCCAATCCGACTGAAGTTGAATGCCGAGAAGAAGACCTCCAGACCTTGACCTTCCGCGCCCACCCGCCGCTTCTCGGGAAGGCGATAGCCCTGTAGTACAAATTCGTAGATCGGCGAGGCCCGCAGCCCCATGGGGTCCATCTTTTGGACGATTTTGAATCCCGGCTCTCTGGTGTCCACCAAAAAGACGGTTAATCCGCCGGGGGCTCGGGCAAAAAAGTTGATCACCCTCGCCTCGGCCGCATCGTTAATGTGAACCTTGTAACCTTCCAAAAGATAGTTGGGACCATCTTTTCTGGCTGTGGAGGCCATCTGTTTGAAACTCGACCCTACTTCAGGCTCCGAAATGGCTGTGGCTGCCAGCCATTCTCCCGTGGCCAACCTGGGAAAAAACTCCAATTTCTGGGCTTCCGTGCCCTGTCGGGTGAGCATTGCCACAGTCTGATAGTGCCCGTTATGGATATAGGCTGCGCTCGCCCTGGCCACCTCCTCGCAAAGGATCGCATATTCCTGGGCGCCTCCTCCTCTCCCTCCGTATTGGGCCGGGACCGTTAACCCTAAAAATCCGGCCTCTCCCATCCTGCGGAAGGTTTCATATGGCAAAACGCCTTTCTCGTCGTATTCTCGGGCTTCTGGCTCAATCCATTCCCGCGCGAACGTCCGAACCGACTCCTTCAGAGAAGATTGGCTGGGGGTCATATCAGGAATCAAAGGTGCCTCCCTTGGCGGTGAGGGCTGAATGGGTTTTCACCAGCCTTTTCGCCTGCTCCAGCCCCAGTGTGAAAAGTATTTGAGGGTAAGAGTACTTCTTTATACATACCCGGCTTCCATCGCCAAATTCGGCGGCCAGGTTGATTGCCTGGTTTCCGAGGAAAATCCGATGGCTCTGATTTACGAAAATTTTAAGCTCATGACAGGTGAGTCTTAGGCTGGTTATTTCCCAGGAATCCCCTTGGCAGATCAGTTTTTTGGAAAGTTCGGGATCGTAGTAGGCCGCCGCTGCGAAGGAGCCAAATACCATCTTTCTCAGGACAAAATCCCCGGTGGCATCTGATGTGTAAATCTCTCTCTGAAGGACGCGATACATGGAATGTTCGTACAGTAATTCCACCTTGTCGCCGGGCAGCAAGGGCTGGAACCAGAGCACCCGCCTTTCCCATTCATTTTCCAGGCAGAGTACCCCAATCGGGCAGAAATGACAGGCGCAAAGGAGGCCGATCAGGATAGGCCAGGATCTTCGGGCAGCCCCCCTCGGTTTTGTCCTCCCCGGACTCGAATTCATGAAGGAACCCCTCGGTTTCCGATCCTAAGAAGGCTGCAATTAAACCCTTCAGCTCAAGATTGGATTACAAATTTGATTAACTTGAACCCTTATCATGTATCATGGATTCATGTCAATGGAAAAATGATGGGGGGTTGGAAAGGTGAAATTTTCCCAAGAAAAAATATTTTCTATTCCCAATTTGAACTGGCCCGTAGATATTCCTCTTCAAAGGTGGATTCACAATTTTGCATTTGACATTTAAATTCATTTCATTTATAGAAAATCAGCCTATTGCAATAACATCTTTAGCCTGTGGAGGAAAAAATGGATAAACTGGTCATCACCGTGGCCATCATCGGGGGAATCACCACCCGGGAGAAATCCCCCCACCCGCCCATGACCCCGCAAGAAGTCGCTGAAAGCGCCATCGAGAGTTATCACGCCGGTGCATCGGTCTGCCATATTCACGTTCGCGACCCCAAGACTCACCAGCCTTCCATGAAGTTTGAGCTTTACAAGGAGGTTTTTGAACGAATCCGGGAGAAGTGCGATATGATCATCAACCTCTCCACCGGTTCAGGGGGACGGCTGCTATATAATCCTCAGGCATCGGGTTCTTCTTGGGATACTTCCGGATTAAAAAGTCCGGAGGAACGTGTAGAACACGTTGTGAAATTAAGGCCCGAACTATGTTCGCTCGATGTGGGATCATTGAATTTCGGCCCCTTCGCTTTTATTAATCTGGTTTCCGTGGTTGAAAAGATGGCCAAACTGATTAAAGAGGCTGGCACGAAACCCGAATTAGAAGTTTTTGACATCGGCCACATCCGCATAGGCAACCATCTTATCCGCAAAGGGCTGGTGGATAAGCCTCCGTTATTTCAGCTTTGCCTGGGCATTCCCTGGGGAATCGAAGCCACTACCGAGAACATGGTTTATATGCGCAACAACCTGCCCAGCGACTCCATGTGGTATGCTTTCGGAATCGGGGCTCAGCATTTTCAGATGGCCGCGGTATCCATGGTCAATGGCGGCCACGCTCGGGTGGGCTTCGAAGACAACCTTTATATAAAGAAGGATGTCCTGGCCACAAGTAACGCCCAGATGGTCAGAAAAGTGGTGGAAATTGCCAACCTGATGGACCGGGAAGTGGCCACTGCCAAAGAAGCAAGGAAAATCCTGGGACTGGAAAAATAAACGTGAAATGCTGATTGTTACGGCACATGATTACGAAAAATAAAACGCGGGAATGCAGGTCATCTAATTCTCAGGGATGGTTATTCCCTCAATCGAGCTTTATAGCAGCGAATCAGCAAGCACATCGCAAAGGTCTGCTGTTAATGATTGGCGCCGGTTTTTGCTGGAGTACCGGCGGCATCCTTGTTCGCAATGTTACGCTCAGTGATCCATGGGAGATCGTCTTCTGGCGCTCGGTTTTCATGGTGATCTTCCTGCTTGGCGTGCTGGCCTTATGGCACAGGACAAAGATGTTCGGGAAGATCGCTGAGGTGGGCAAGCAGGGGGCGTTGGCTGGGGCGCTGCTCGCTGCCACTTTCTTTTTCTTCATCCTCTCGGTAACGCGCAACACTGTCGCCAACACGCTTGTCCTGATGAGCATCGGGCCGTTCTTCGTGGCTGTATTCGGCAGGATATTTCTCGGCGAGCTGGTGCCGCTGCGTACCTGGAGCTCGATTGCGGTGGCCCTGGCCGGGATCGTGCTTATGTTTTCCGAGGGCATAGACTCAGGCCGGAGCCTCGGCAACTTTCTGGCGTTGGGTGTGCCTACTGCCTTCGCCCTGAACATTGTCGTGCTGCGCCGCGCCCATGCCAGCGTGAGCATGGTTCCGGCGGTCATGCTCGCGGGCATCTTTTCAATCATCATCTCGCTCCCGCTCGCTTGGCCTCTTACACCAACACTTCATGATCTCACGATATTATGGATTATGGGTTGGCTGCAGCTTGGCGCCGGGTGTGTGCTGATGACGATTGCCACGCGCTATCTCTCGGCTGGGGAAGTCGGCCTGTTCGCCCTGCTCGAGACGACCCTCGGGCCCGTCTGGGTGTGGCTCGGTATCGGAGAACGCCCCACTAACATCGCCTTGGTTGGCGGTGCGATCATTATCACCGCCCTGCTGGTCAATGGCCTATTCGGCATGCGAAGAGAAAAGAAGCAATAAGTCCTTATCTTCTTGCCAAGTATCATGAAAGGTGCCATCCAGCATATATGATGACAGAATGAATGGGGGACGGGAATGGGGGACGTTGACGAAAATCAAAACTTCCTTTTATCCTATGTGGTTCATGCAAATCTCAACATCTGTCGCTCAATTGTCATTCCTGGCAAGCGAAGCCCTGCATCGCATGGTGTACAGGGCAAAGCGCGACCATGAATCCAGATTTTTCAGGCTGCCCTGGATTCCCGCTCCCTGCTTAAAGCCTGCGGGGACAAGTTTCGCGGGAATGACGGTGTTTAGGACTTTTGCAGAAGCCTCATTCGAATTTGAAATTTGTTTCGTCCGCCGTGGCGGATCGATATTCGGATTCCGGATTTAAAAACCAAATCTCAAAATTTCAAATTTTTTTGGCTAGACTATATTTTAAAATGCTTTAGAACCACCATCCCCTATTTATTATATTCTTACACATTAAAGTCTGAGAATTTATCTCTAACATTGATCTGAAGGGGATGCCTAAATTCTAAGTTCGAAGCACGAAATTCGAAACAAGTCCGCCTAATGCGGGTTCAAAATTCGAATTATTTAAATAAAAAAGTTTTGAGTTTTGAGTTTTGAATTTTGAATTTGTTTAGTCCCGCGCCTCGCGGGATTCGATATTGGGAATTCAAATATCTTTGGCTAGGCTTCTATTTGAGATCGAGTTGAATTTTGATAGCCTCTCCAACCTTTTGCATGTCATCTCCCGAAAGGGCGGCGACCCTATTAAATAAGCGTAATTTGCTTACGGTCGCTAATTGATCGGCCATGGCTTTGCCTTGCTTTCCATTGAGGGTGACATAGGCCTCGCTAGGGTATAGGCGATCGATATTGCTGGTGAGAGGAACGACCTGGACTCTATTCAGGAATTTATTAGAGGCATCATTGCTAACAATAACCGCAGGACGCTTTTTTCGGATTTCTCCGCCAATTGAAGGATCAAAATTAACCCACCAAACTTCACCTCTTTTCATGAGCAATATCTCCTAAAGTAGCCTCAGACCATTCAAGGGCTTCTCTTTCCCTAACTTTGTCTTTCGCCATGTCTTTATAGGCGGATTCGAGTTCATCCTTGATAACATGAGGCCGAACCAGATCTTCAACAAATTTGCTGATTTTCCTTGGCCCTATGACCTTGTGAAGCCCAAAATAGACTTCCTGATCAAGGGTAATAGTCAGTTTTTTCTGCATAATGGCTCCTCCAAAGCTTTTTACACGTATATTATACGTATAATATTATTTGGAGTCAAGATTTTTTGACACGTCTTCTTTGAAGCCTAACGGGCTCGCGGCTGAGCTGCGGGCCGAAGGCCCGTCTGCTCCAGCAGCGTGAAAGTCTTTGGGGGACGCGTCTTTGGGGGACGTTGATTCAGATGCAACAATTCCTGGTTATTGATCCATTGCGATCAACTTTTCAGAACTCGCATAACGATTGCCCAAGGATGCCGTCACTCCCAGAAAACGCGCCAGGAAATCTTTCCGGTCTTCTCCAGTTCGAAAGATCTTGGCCCCTTCAATCCCTCGACCCATTACATGGTGTAATGTCCCTGGTGCATCCAGTCTCGACTGTCTTGGCATGAAACCAAATTAAACCTTTAAAATCTTTTGGCAATAAATAGTTGCATTTGAACCAACGTTATATATTGAATCTCATCGATGGGAAACTTTAAAGGATAACA
>JASEHN010000116.1 GCA_030018715.1 Thermodesulfobacteriota bacterium
CTCCCTTTTCCTCACCTGCCTGGGGACGCCAATAGGGGCGGCCATAGCTTGGTTCGCCCTCTGGCGGACCAAGAACACCGTGGTCGGGCGTCAAGGCAAGGGTGGATTTGTCGGGGATGTGGTCAGGAATAAGCCGGCCATGCTGATGATTGCCGGCTACTGTTTCCATAGTTGGGAACTCCTGGGCATGTGGACCTGGACACCGGCTTTCCTGGCCGCTTGCTTCGCCTTTGGCGGAGCGGAGGCTTTAAAAGCAGCCGGCCAGGGCTCCTACGCCACGGCCTTCTTCCATTTCACCGGTATCTGGGCCTCTTTTTCCATGGGGCTTTTGTCCGACCGTCGAGGTCGGGCGACGATGCTTCTGGCTTTGTCCGGAATCAGCTCAATTTGCTCCTTTCTTTTCGGTTGGACGATCGGCTGGCCGCTCATGATCACGATTGGCCTGGGCGCGATTTACGCCTTTTCTTCCCTGGGCGACTCCCCGGTGCTATCCGCCGCCCTGTCCGAAGCCGCTGATCCGGCTTATCTGGGCGCAGCCTATGGCTTAAGATCGCTTTTAGGGTTCGGCGCGGGCGCAGCGGCGCCATTGGTTTTTGGGATGATTCTTGACTGGACCAACCCAGCCGCCGTCGACAGGGTTTACACCCATTGGGGGTGGGCGTTTTCTTCCCTGGGTCTCGTCGGTCTGGGGGCGGTGGTGGCGGCGTTTGTCTACAAGCGGCAAATACAAAGCAGCTAATACCTTTAAAGATTTCATGGCACGCGCATTACGGAGCCAAATTGTTCGAAGTGCTGATCGAAGGAAAAAACAATGGAAATGTCCAAGCGCTCTATAATAACTTTGCTTGTGCAATCGGTCAAAGACCAACCTTTGTCCCTGAATTGTACGAAAATATTCCAAGCGAGGACAAAATCGTCAGGAGTGACGCTTACGATTTGGCAGATATTCTCTTTCATGAAAGCTTTCCCCGCAGCCACTGCCAAAGAGTGACTCTCTCGGATTTTCAAGAGGGTGAAAAGCTCGTCAAGGACGTAATTGGTGCTCAGTAAGGAAGATTCATTGTTGGCAATCTATTGCCGTGCTGGGTTATGGTCGGGGTCACGTCGAACGAAATAGGCAAACCATGCTCCAGTATCTACGAATACGCTCATCCGTTACCGCCATATAGGTACTGGTCATGCTTGCGATTGCTAATAGGGGGGCCCTCTTTAAGAGATCTTTCGGCTACGCTATCGAGAATTTCTATAATCCGGGTTTTTTCTTCAGGTGATAGTTTTGAGGGGCGATCCTCGCTGAAATCATCAGGATAAAGAATGACCAGGCGCACGTTTCCTGCCGGCCCAGCGACAGGGTGATCAAGTTCGATATTCCCATCCTCAAGTATACGTCCCGTAGTTTCTATTGTTTTCAGGATAAAGGGGGACGTTCTTGCAGAAATTGCCTAACAGAATCAGCAATAGAACAATCGTTTAAAAGGTCTCTAAGCACGTTCTGCAAGAACGTCCCCATCTTTAGTCTCACGTGATGTAATGTCCCGGTGCATCCAGTCTCGGCTGTCTCGGCATGATCCCAAATTAAACTTAACCAAGTCCATTGTCAATAATAAGTTGCTTTTGAACCAACGTCCCCTCTTACCTTAAACGTCCCCTCTTACCTTAAACTCTGTGATCTCTGTGCCCTCTGTGGCTAATTTAATCTTGCCCGGTCGAATATGGAGGAAGCAGCAGCTTCCCTGCTCTGGCCTCCAGGTGTCCGCGAAAAACTCAAAGCCCGCCCCTTCAAAAGTCCCATTGTCCACCCGGGCGGCGATAGCGCAGATCCTGGCCGTCTCCTCGTCGCTCAATCCGGCTTCCTGCCAGGCCTCCCTCAGGGGACAGCGGTGAAACTTGATGTCTAACCCCTCCGCATCGCAGCGCAGCACCTCGGCGGAAAACATTTTCCCTTCATCGGGGTCTAATGCCAAAAAAGCATTCTTCAATCCTTCCAGATCATCCGGACCATATTGGGCAAGGTGTTTTCCGATTTCCAGCCCCCGCTTATAGATGGCTTTCTTCATGATCGCTTCGGCCTTCTCTTCCCCGATCTCTTTTCTCATCTCATCAAAGATGTGGTAATACATCATGGCCCGGTTTTTAAAGGATGAATAGAGCGCGTTACGCATGTCTTGTTTTGTCATAATTCATCTCCCGAACATTACTGAGAAAATGAATTCCCCTTGCCCGGATGAGCCTCCAGGCTTTGGGAGTTTAGTCAGGTCTTTTTATTAAGCGAGCAAGTGTCAGACGTTGGGGATGGGGGGTGCTGTAAAGGCTTTTCCACTTGAGAAGAACCGCATTCTGAGCAGCGCGCCCCCGCCTGGACTTCGCTTAAACGTAAGAAAGCCTCAAAATCCTGACCACAGGTTTTGCATTGAAAACGGTAAAGGGGCATATGTTTATCCTCACTTTTGACCGGCAATAAACAGCTCCGCCAATTTTAGTACTATTGCACTTTCTGTCATACCCCCGCCGTAAAGGGTTTTTCCTCTTTCGGCAATAGATCCATGTAAATGCACGTGGATGGTAGAATCTTGTCGCCAGACTTCACCGGATATGCCGTTTATTTCAAAAAGCCCTTCTAAAACGATACTGCCTACTATAGGGGGCATTTCGGTCGTTTCGGGGTAATTGATCACCGCTTTGCGCAGCGAGCCAATAGTTGATAAAACGAAAGCCCGACTCAGCCCCTCCTTCTGTAAAAAGTCGCGCAAAGATTGAAAAAGATCGGCTCCAGGTCCCAAACGTAGATGGTAAAAGGCAATTTTATCAAATTTGGCTATATCCATAAGATATCATCCTTTATTCGATCCCGTAAATTTTTTTGATTTCAAAACGGGCAATCAGGTTTTCCATAGCTTTTAGGATATTGGCAGGGGGGTCGGGCAAAGGAGCACGACAGTGTCCAGCGGGTAGGCCCAAAAGCCTGACCATGGCTTTTATCGCTACGGGGTTAGGACAGGAATAAGCCGCTTCCATTAACGGTAATAATTCATAGAACCACCGGCGGGAATTTTCAACTTCTTTCCATGAAGACCAGGGTTTTGACATCTCGGCCATGCCGCGGGGATGAATATTTCCAGTAATATTGGCCGTGCCCTTCCCGCCGAGGCCTAAAGTGGGAATGACTAAAGCATAGGCGGGGGAGTCGCAGCAAAGGATGGGAAGCTTCCCTCCCGTTCCCTCATAAACCGCGGCAAGTTGGCCCACGTTGGGCATTGCTTCCTTGTCCGCGACCAGATTGGGGACTTCGTGAAAAAGCCGTATGATGGTCGAGGGTTCGATGTTGACGATGACCCTCGCGGGATTATTGTAGAGGCCAACGGAAATGTTTACCGAGGAGCAGACGTCCTTCAAATAGCTAAAGACCGCTTCCTGAGGCGGAGCGATGTACGGCGGGATAACGATCACGATACCATCGGCACCATTCTCCTCAGCATACTGTGCCAATTCGATGGTGAACTTGGTTGATCCCAAAGTAACCCCGAAGAAAGTGGAAATTTTCCCTTTACAATAGGGCGCCATCTCCTTTATGATGCGCTTCCTTTCCTCAAGGGAGAGCGCCATGGGTTCGCCGGTGGATCCCATGATCAGCAATGTGCTTGTGCCGTTCTTGCCCTGAAAATCAACCAGTTCCTTCATTCCTTCCAGATCCAGTTGCCCATCTTTGTCGAAGGGTGTGATAATGGCCACCCAGGAACCTTCCGGGTAAATAAATTTTGTCGTCATGTTTTTTCCTCCTTTTTGGTTATAACGTGCCCTCCGTGGGTCGCCGTTCGCGCTCGAGAATTGAGTAAATAGAGCCTCCCTAAAAAACTCAAGAAGACAGCCAAGCCGACTACGTTGGTTGCCAAGCCGGGCATAATCAGCATGAAGGCCGCTAAAAAGAAGACAATGCGCATCCAAAACCCCAACGGGCGTAAAAACCAACCCTGGAAAGATGCTGCCAGAGCAATAACCCCGATCAATGCGGAGGTGAACTCGGAAAAGATTGTGGTCCAGGGGCCTTCCATAAGAAGGCCGGGTTCATAGATAAACATGAAAGGAATCAAAAAGGCTACAAAACAAAGCTTAACGGCTTTGAATCCAATCTTTAACATATCCTCTTTAGCGATTTCAGCTGCTGCGTATGCGGCAATAGCTACGGGGGGAGTTACCATCGAGAGCACACCGAAGTAAAAAACGAAAAAATGGGCCGGAAGACTCAAAAACTTAAGTTGCTCCAAGGAGGGGACTCCGAGGGTCGCTACAATGATGTAAGCTACAGTGGTAGGTGTTCCCATGCCCATAATGATGGAGGCGATCATGACCAGAAGTAGGGCCACTAACGTAATGCCCCCTGATGAGGTTATAATTATACTGCTAATGTTAAGCCCGATTCCCGTCAAGGTTACAATGCCAATGATGAGGCCCGCTGCGGCGCATGCGGAGGCAATCAAAACGGTTCGTTCCCCGCTCAAGACCAGAGTTTCGAAGCACCGACGGAAACCCATTCGATGCTTGGACGAAAAGAAAGAAACAAAAACGGCACAACCTGTGGCTACGAAGGCCGCTCGAAAAGGGGTATAGCCCATGATCATTATCGCGAGTAGGACAAAAATGGGAATGAGAAGATAACTACGTTTCAAGGTGTCTTTTAATAACGGTTGACTTGTAGTCTCGAGCCCTTTAAGCCCCAAACGTGCAGCTTCAAAATCCACCATGACCAATATGGAGAAAAAATAAAGCACCGCGGGGATCAGGGCCGCTTTGCATATTTGCAGATACGGTACCCCGAGAATGTCCGCCATGAGAAAGGCAGCAGCCCCCATTACCGGCGGCATCAATTGGCCCCCCGTGGAGGCACTGGCCTCTACGGCCCCGGCAAATGTCGGAGAATAACCCATGCGCTTCATCATAGGGATGGTAAATGTCCCTGTGGCGTAGACATTGGCGGCGGCCGAGCCTGAGATCGTTCCAAAAAAAGCACTTGTGAGTACGGCAACTTTGGCCGGACCCCCTCGATACCTTCCGACAATCGCCCGGCCAAGATCCATAAGGACCTCGCCGGCGCCCGACTTTTCCAGGAAAGTACCAAAAATTATGAATATCACAATGTAAGTAGAAGATACTCCTATGGGCACCGAGTAGATGCCCTCAAGTCCGAAAGAGAGGTAATCAATTGTGTCCTTTATGGAAAACCCTTTGTGCGCCACTAAAGAGGGCAACAGGGGCCCAATTTGGGAATAGATCAAAAAAATTGCGGCAACCGCTGAAAGGACCCAGCCAACGGAGCGACGGGCGATTTCTAGGATGAGCATCACCCCCAGTCCGCCTACCACAAGATTCCAAAGGCTGAGAGGGTCAACCCTGATGAGGCGCTCTGAATTGGCCGTATAGTTAGCAGCAACTGATCCAAAAGATATGAGGGCCACCCCGGCAAGAATTACATCGTACCAAGCCGGGTGGCCGAAATTTTTTTTTCCTCTTGCCCCGTAGATCAGAAACCCGAGGGCGATTGCCAAGGTGACATGCAGGGGCCGATGAAGATAGGATACCGGAATCCCCAAAGCTGTTGTATAAAGGTGATAACAGCTAAAAGAGACAAACCCAATGGAGGTGAGCCACTTAAAAATTCTTTTTTCCTTCTCAACCATAGGTGAAGTCGTCAAAATTCATTATTTATTGATAGATTAAGAGTGAGAGCACACTTTACTTCAAGTATCCCTTCTCCCTGTAGATTTTCTCTGCCCCGGGGTGCAGAGGCCCGCCCAGATTTTGCCAGGCAGTTTGGGGATCAAACTCACTGTATGTTTTGTGAATCTTGCGAATGCGATCAGGGTTTTCGAGGAGTTCTTTTGAAAAATTATAAACCACCTCATTGGAGAGTTCTTTCTGTACGATGACGATTACGACTTCGGCCATATGTGGTGTTTCTTGCCCAACGAAATAATATCGATCCTTGGGAAGGATGACTTTCACATAGTTGTGATCGCTCTTAAGTTTGTCCAAAACAGATTCCTTGATCGGGAGCATTTTCATTTTTACCGTTGTGGTAAGTTCCATGATGGCGGAAACCATAGGTCCAATATAAGCATCGGCATGGCCGTCTTTTATCAAATTCGAGGCTTCGGCGTAGGAAACAAAGCTGACGTAGCCACCCCCTTTTTTGATGTCGTCAAAAGTAATGCCGTATTCCTTCAGCATTAGCTCTGCGGCCAAAGAAGGAGAACTCCCCTTTGGCGCCGTTAGAATCCGAATCTTCTTGTTCTTTATCTCTTCAATGGACTGAATGGGGTTGTCAGCCTTTACGAGGAAGAAACTCATCGGGATGTTGGCCAAAAAAGAGATTGCCCTCAGATTGGGCATACGTTTTCCTTCATATTCCCCCTTGCCCGTCAAGGCTTCTCCGTAAAGTTTGGCCATCGACAAACCAACGTCTGCCTTTCCAGTATTTACCATGGCCAAGTTCGCCACGGCTCCTCCAGTGGTAACCGTTACCACGGCGCCGGGAAAAATTTTCTTGGCGATTTCACCCATCGCTCCCCCAATGGAGTACCAGTCACCACCCATGGGACCTGAGGTAATTGTGAAGGACTTGGTCTGAGCCTGTGTGGCATCTAATGTTCCCAAAGCGTTTATGAAAAAAAACAGAGCCAAAATGGTGAAAAGGGCTTTCCCCCTTGCGCAAAACCAGAGTCCAAAAGGCGACAATAAAGATTTTAGTTTTTTCATATTGTTTCCTCCTTTCAATTTTGAATTTTAGTCCAAATAAACCATTATTTCCGCCAAGCCAGGATGATTGAGATCCCTTTGAGTTTTTGCTAAATTTAGCTTTTTCTTTCCCATTCAGCAAGGAAATTTCAACCGCAAAAATTTTCTAACCTTTTCATCGCTTCGGCTAATCGTTCAGCCGGAAGGGTCAGAGCAATCCGCAGATACCCTTCCCCGAATTGGCCATACATAGAGCCCGGGATCATCCAGACATTGGCCTCATCCAAAACTTTAAAACAGAACTCCTGGGAAGTATATCCCTTGGGAATTGTTGACCAGACATAAAAGGTGGCCTGGGGCCTTTCTACCGCAAACCCAATATCACTCAATCCTTGAACAACAACATCCCGTCTTTCCCGGAAGATCCGATTCCGTTCTTCCATGAAGTCGATGGGGCCGTTTAAAGCCTTGGTGGCCGCCACTTGCATGGGATAGTACATGCCGCGGTCGGAATGGGACTTGATTTTGGCCATTCCGGCAATCACATCCTTGTTGCCCACCAACATCCCGGTCCGCCAGCCGCAGCAATTATATGATTTGGAAAGGGAGTGAAATTCCACCCCCGCCTCTTTAGCTCCGGGAACCTGGAGAAAACTCGGTGGCTGGCAATCAAAGCAGATTTCAGAGTAGGGGTTGTCGGAGACTACCACAACATCATAAGCTTTGGCCCATTCGACGAGCTTTTGGTAAAAAGCTAAGTCCGCGCTCGCACCCGTTGGGTTGTTGGGGTAATTGACCCAGATCATCCTGGTCTTGCGGGCCACCTCCGAAGGGATGGAATCAAGATCGGGTAGAAAACCGTTCTTCTTTAGAAGGGGGAAGAATTCGACCTGTCCGCCCGCCAGCTTAACGCCTGCTTCATAAGAAGGGTAGGAGGGATCAGGGACTAAGGCAATATCCCCGATATCAAGAAGGCAAAGGTGAATGAGAAAGAGTCCCTCGCTAGACCCGAGTAGAGGGATCACCTCGGTATTGGGGTCGAGTTGAACGCCGAATCTTCGTCCATACCAGCCGGAAATGGCCTCTTTCAGGGGCTGGTTGGAATAAAAGCTCGGATAATGATGGTGATCCGGGTGGCCGACCGCATCTCTTAAAGCTTCAAGCAGGCGCTGCGGGGGAGTTACATCTGGGTCGCCAAGACCCAGGTTGATTACATCCCGGCCTTCGGCTCGCATTTTCGTGAGGCGACTATTCATTTCCGTACCAAGATAACCCTTAAAACTTTCCAACCGTTTGGCAACTTGCACGGCTTTCACTCCTTTAATCTCCATCTCCCTATCCTTCACAGGCGGGGGAGAGGGATTCTTTTTAGATACTCTCCTCTTCGTATACATTGGCGATGCAGCAGAG
>JASEHN010000117.1 GCA_030018715.1 Thermodesulfobacteriota bacterium
AGTGGATGAAAAATTAACTTGACCCGCAAGATCATTCACATTGACATGGATGCTTTCTATGCCGCTGTGGAGCAACGGGACAATCCTGCTCTTAAAGGATTGCCTGTAATCGTGGGCGGAGATGCCCAAAAAAGAGGGGTCGTATCCGCTGCCTCCTATGAAGCCCGTGTCTTCGGTGTGCATTCGGCCATGCCCACTTCCCAGGCCAGAAGGCTCTGCCCTCAGGGAATCTTCTTGCCGGTGCGCATGCGCCGCTACCAGGAAATTTCCGAGCAGATCCTGGCCATCCTGAAAGAATATACTCCTCTGATTGAGCCCCTCTCACTGGATGAATCCTTCCTGGACGTCACCGGGAGCGAAAAACTTTTCGGGCCGCCGGTAAAGATCGCCAGGGAAATTAAGCGCAGGATTTACGAAGCCACCGGGCTCACCGCCTCTGCCGGAATTGCCCCGAACAAGTTTCTGGCTAAAATCGCCTCCGACCTTAAAAAACCCGATGGACTGGTGGAAATCAAACCCGAAGAAGTGCAGGATTTCCTCCGGGACCTACCCATCTCCAAACTTTGGGGCGTCGGCAAGGCCACAGAGGAAGTTTTAAAAGGAATGGGAATTCTTACGGTCGGGCAACTGGCCGGCTACCCACCTCAGGCCATCGAGAAAAGATTAGGAAAATTTGGCCTGGACCTGATTGCCCTGTCCCGAGGAAAAGATGATCGGCCCGTTATCCCCAGTTCGGAAACCAAGTCCATCAGCCAGGAAGAAACCTTTACGCCTGACCTTCACGACCTGGAAACAATAAAAAAATTTCTCCTCGATCAATCCGAGCGAGTGGGCTGGGAGCTCCGCAGGCAAAGGCTGAAAGGACATACGGTGCACCTTAAGGTCCGTTATCCGGACTTTAATCTGGTAACCCGGAGCGCCACCCTGCCTTTGCCTACCGACCAGGGAATCGAAATATACCAGACAGCCATAAACCTTCTTAATAAAACCGATGCTCTAAAAAAAAAGGCCAGGCTCCTTGGCGTTGGGGTTTCCAACCTTAGCCGGCGGGATGATCTTAAGCAGCTTTCTCTTTTCGATTCCGGTAGGAAAAAGGTCGAACGCTCCACCGAAGTTGTGGACCGAATCCGGGATAAATTTGGGCCGGACGCCATCAAAAGGGCATCCCTTTTAGAAAAAGATGATGAGGAGGTAGGGAGATAGGGAGGTGGGGAAAAACGTTCTTCTCTCCCTATCCCCCCATCTCCCTATCTCCCCATCTCCTCATCTTTCTCTTCCGCTCTGAGATCCGCGGCAAACCTCTCCAGTAAAAACTGGTAGATTTTCTCTCCCATTTGCAGGCCCAGGTCTATAAACTCGGGTCCGTAGGTCTTTCCCGTATCGGAACGGAAGGTGTCTTTAATCCGGGCGATATCCTTCATTCCTTTGGGAAACCTGCGGATGAGCCGGACGATGGGCGCCTTAGCAAAACGGAGCATTTGCCAGAGGGTAAAGGTAAAATTATCCGGACCCCAGCGGAACTTATCGGCATCGTACAGGACATCGCTGACTATCTTCCCAACGGGGGAGCCGGCCTCTTTAGGTTCCACAAAGGCTTCGTGGTTGGCAATAGCTTCCATGATATATCTTCCCTGCTCCGGGGAAAGGGAGGGAAACCCCTTGAGGATTTTCCCGGCCGCCGAAGCGCTGGTTTGGGCATGATCTTTCTCGCCCCGGCGGATGTCGTGCAGGAGGCCGGCCATCTGGGCCAGGAGCCTTGCTTCGCGTATGGCCCCGTCTCTAAGCGCGAGCCTCTCTCCTTCGATGCCGGCCAAAGCCCCGGCTTCCATAGCCACTTTCTCAGCGTGCTCCATTCCATGCCCGAAGTTGTCCTGAAGTTCATGGAGGATAAGCTCACGGCATCTTCTGACCTGCCCGTCTTCGAAAAAAAAGGCGCGGGAAAGACTAATCCAGCTCTCGCAGCAGGCATAAAAACGGGGAGGCGGGAAGGCGGCGGCAATGGTTTGACAGGCCGCAATCATCTCTTCGTAAATGTCCTGCATCACCCCTCTAAAAAATCAGGAGGTTTTTTCGACCTTGATCTCCACCGAAACCTTGGAAGGCTGGTTGGGGAGCAGGCGGATTTGCGGAAAATTGACATCTACTCCCACCGGTATTTTCATATTTTCTTTCACGCTGGACAGGTCCACGGGTTCGGTGAGAATTTCCCGGACGTTTTTCAAGAGGCTTTCAGGACCCTGGAGCACGAGGAAAGGAGGATCCACCCAGGTTGTTTTTAAGTGTAAGGGGCTGGACAGCTTTCCGATGAAGCGGGCCTTGACCGGGACGGAACGAGTTTTCACCTCCTCTAAGCGGATGCTTATCGAGGATGGGTTGATCTTGGTGACTTCCGCCCCCAGCGGAAGGCGAATATTTTCGGGGCTGAGGCGAATGTAACTTGTTCCGTGCGAAGAGTGGGATAGATCAACGTGGGCCCGGATCTGCTCCTGGGTGATCCCGGAAATCACCCCCCGGAGCCCCCGGATACCTACATCTACCTTATTGACCAGTTCTCCGGTAATTTCCATGCTTGCCGGCATATTGTAATATTCCAGAGGAACTGTTAACCACATTGCCGCCCGCTGTTTCCCGACGATGAATCCCCAGATTATAAACACCAGGATAAATGAAATTACCTTGGGCGCCAGGTTAGAAGTCAAGGCGGATGGCCATTGCCCTTTCTTCCTCTCTACCTGGATAAGCATTGTAGCCAACTGACTTTTGAGAGAATCGGGGTTAGCCATACAGGTGATTCCACCCTTGACTACTAATGAGACATCTCCCCTTTCTTCGGAAACGATCAGGGAAACGGCATCGCTTTTTTCGGTAATGCCGATCCCGGCCCTATGCCGGCTTCCATAATCCCGCGGTAGAGCCGGGTTGTCGGAAAGGGGAAGATAACACCCGGCAGAAACGATCCTTCCTCCATGAAGGATCACTGCGCCGTCGTGGGCTGGGGCGCTGGGAAGGAAAATACTGGAAAGAACCTCGTAGCTTATCCGGCCGTCGAGGGGAATGCCTCCCTTTATATGATCTTCCAGAATGTCCCGCCGCTGGAAGACGAGCAGGGCTCCGACCCGGTTCTTCGCTAATTCGAAGGCAGTCCGCACCACATCATCCAGGACCGATCGATCCAGGTTTTCGGGCTGCCCCAGGAAAAAACGCAGCGGGCTCATCCGTTCCAGCACCTGGCGAATCTCCGATTGGAAGACGACAACCATTATCACCAGAATGACGGCCCAGAGGTATTGTAATATCCAGGTGGTCATGAACAGGCCTGACCAGCGGGTCAGGAGGTAAAGAAGGCCTAAGGCAGCGAGGGCGATCAGGATACGCAAAGCCCGGGTCCCCTGGAGCCAGACATACAAGCGGTAGAGGATAAAGGTGATCAGCAGGATGTCCACAGCGTCCTGCCAGCGCATGCTCTCCAGGATTTCTCTCAGATAAGCAATCACCGCTCCTCCCTGATGACCATCTGCATACTATGATAATACAAAGATTCGCCGGAATCCAACCCTTTAATTTTCGTAAGCAAGAAATCAGGGATTTGGTTTAACAGGCATGGGGGAAACTACTCGGGGAGGCGCTTGACGGACATGGTTCAAGAAAGACGAATAACCTTGTCCACGACTTCTTCGGGATCACGCCCCAGGACGCGGATCATGGGTTCCTTCCCCATACCTCCCCGGTCGAAGATGATGTCGGGGATGTCTTTCTTCTTCTGTAAAACCTTTTGCACCCCCCAGGAAAGGGAAGAGCCTTCCCGCTGCTTCACCCACCCAGGTTCATCCTTCCGGTCGAAACGGCCAATCGAAAAACCGGCCTTCCTCGCCCGCCCTAAAATTTCCCCGGCGAAGCGCAGGTTCATGGCCGAGCGCATATCCGTGTCGTACATCATTGTCGTAAGAATGATTTTGGCAATGTGCTGGGAAGCTCCGAATTCCGGGTCAGCCACCTTGACGATCTCTTTTCCCAGGCGCACGAACCTGCCGGGAAAGGCGGCAACGTCTTCCGGACCACGGGAATGGGGAAGGGCGTAGCCCAGGTTTGACTGAACTTCCGGAAATAGATATCCTAATTTCTTCTCCTTTAGGGTCTGGAAAGCCTTCTTAAGCTTCTGGATCACCCTGTAACGCTCGCTTTCCAGGGCCGCCAGGGCAAAGGGATTTACCGGCCCTTGCCCGTGTCCCAGAGGAATGGCAAACTGGATAGCGCGAGTGATGAATGCTTTGGCTTTTTCCACCGCTTCCCGGGCAGAGCTTCCTCTGGCCAATTCCACGGCAATGGCCGCGGAGGTCGTACATCCTGTCCCGTGAGTATGAGGGGTGGAAATACGTATGCCCTCGAGATCATAAAATTTCCGCCCATCGAAAAAAACATCCACCGGATCACCGGAAAGATGCCCCCCCTTGACCAGCACGTTCTTCGCTCCCAGGCCATGAATTTGGACGGCAGCTTCCCGCATTCCTTTTAATCCCTTAATTTTTTTCCCGGTCAGGGCTTCGCTTTCTGAAAGATTGGGCACAATCACCTGAGCCAGCGGCAGGAGTTCCCGGCGCAGAACCTCTTCCCCTTCCGGTGAAAGGAGGCGGGTTCCGCCCTTGGCTGTCATCACCGGATCCACTACTACTTTGGCAAGGCGATGCTTCCGGATTTTTTGGCAGACAGCCCGGATAATAGCCGGGTTGATGAGCATTCCCGTCTTCAGCGCATCCACCCCGATGTCCGAGATTACCGCCTCCATCTGCCGGGCAACGAAATCAGATGGGATCTCATGAATACCCGTCACCCCGCAGGTATTCTGGGCGGTAACGGCAGTCACCGCGCTCATTCCAAACCCGCCCAGAACTGCGATGGTTTTCAAGTCGGCCTGGATTCCGGCCCCGCCACCGGAATCTGACCCGGCTACAGTTAATACGCGTGGTAGCATTTCTGAATCCCTCCCATCGAATTGCTTCTGACTCTTTCCTCTTGGTTATGTGCTGATGGTTTAGTGTATCACGGGTGATTTATTTTTTGTAACACTTTAGCCCTTTGAAAAGAGGTGGGGCGTAAGGTCAGAGGGAATCCATGGTCCGGGGGCCCAAACAGAGGCGTTGCCGCCATTTTTTAAAAACTCTAAACTGATATAGATTTTTTAAAATGAAGGGGCGGGAGGCATAGTATTTCATTGACATTCGCTCTCCCCTAAGCTATTTTTACCCCATTTAGAAGGGTCCGGCATACAGCGGTTTCAACCATTTCACTGTTGATGGTCTCGTAAAAAGTCGTCACTCCGGTGAAAACCGGAGTCCAGAGTATTTATAAGCATTTGAAAATACTGTCCGCCTGAGGCGGACGGCTTCCGCCGGAATGACGGAAAAGGGCATTTTCAGACTTTTTACGAGTTCATCACTGTTAATTCAGGAATATTTACGAAAATCTGCGTCCCACATGAGGTAGTTTTATGAAAACTGAAAAACTCTGGGGCAAAAGGTTAGCAAAAGCGCCAGCAGCTCTCGCTGAGATATTTACCTCCGGAAAGGATGTTCGGGGAACCTTACCCGCAGACGAGCGGTTGGTTCCTTACGACATTTTAGGAAGCCGGACCCACGTTCTCATGCTGGCCAAACAAAAGATTTTGCCGAAGAAGGAAGCACGGGCTCTTATTCAAGGTCTTCGGACTCTTGAAAAAACCTGGCAAAGAGGTGAATTCCGGCTCGATCCATCCAAGGAAGATGTGCACAGCAATATAGAAACCTGGCTTATTGCTAAATATGGAGTGGAAATCGGCGGGTGTCTCCATACGGCCCGCAGCCGCAACGACCAGGTCGCCCTGGACATGCGCCTTTACCTTAGGGACTGCGCTCTAAACTTTTTCTCCGAACTTACTTCTTTTATAAAGGTCCTCCTCGATCATGCCCAAAAGGAGCGAAGCACTATTTTCCCCGGTTATACTCACCATCAACCCGCTCAAATAACCACCTTAGGCCATGTATGGCTCTCTTTCGCCGAATCATTGAATAGGGATAGGCAGCGTTTTCAAGAGTGGTATGAACGTTTCAACCAAAATCCTCTCGGTTCCATGACCGGGTACAGCACGAGTTTCGCCATCGACCGTAATTTCACTTCCAGGCTGCTGGGGTTTGACAAACCCTGCCCCAATTCTCTGGACCCCATTCAGAACCGTTGGGAACCGGAAGCAGAAATGGGGTTTGCTATTGCCGCTATGATGAATCATTTAAGTTCCCTGGCGCAGACCTTGATCCTTTTCAGTACAGGGGAGTTTGGCGTGTTCAAACTGGATGACGCCTACTGCACGGGAAGTTCGATGATGCCGCAGAAGCGCAACCCAGACCCTCTGGAGATAATCAAGGCCAAAGCGGCAAGCGCGCAAGGCCTGTTGGCCAGCCTACTGTCTATCGGCCGGTCCCTCTTTCTGGGCTACAATCGCGATACCCAGTGGACCAAATATTGGATTATGGACCTGGTAGATGAATGCCTTCCTGTCCCCAGGATTATGGCCGAGATCATTGGTTCCTTGCGTATTAATAAGGATAAAATGACTGTCCTCTGCCAGAAGGGATTTATCACCGCGCCGGACCTTTTGGAAAGACTGGTGCAAGACTGGGGACTGCCTTTTCGTCAGGCCAAAGTGACAGTGGAAAAGGCCGTAAAATATTCCGAAGCTGAAGGGGGCGAGCAAATCTCTTCATCCGCCTTACAGCGGTCGTTGCAAGAGGAAGGTCTCAGCCTGAAGATGGAACAAGGATTTATGGCCATGGCCCAGGATCCGAAGTTCATAGTCTCGCGGAGGAAAGCCATTGGCGGGACTTCCTTTGAGGCTCTGGGAATAAATATCACAAGCCTGACGCACTCCCTGCATGGTTCCCGCCGGTGGCTGGCCCAAAAAAGGAAACAGCAATCGATGGCTAAAACCCGCCTTGCTGAAATGGAACAAGATATTTAATCGTTCCGCTGTGCCTGCATCACATCGTTAAGGGATGGCCGGGCATCAAGGATGGCCGCTCGACCACTGCCGTGATTTTTGGCCTCCACCAAAAAAGCAAAAGATGGGACGTTGATTCAAACACAACTTTATATTCATAATATGATAAAACCCTGGATCTTTTTCCCCCCCCCCAGCGCAGCGATTGTCTTTAGTCTCGACGAGGAACGTGCCGCAGGCTGGAAGGCGTTGTTCGGGTTTCCCTGTAATTTACTCGGGGAAGACCTTTGAAATGGTTGTCTTGGGTCCAGAGGGTAGCGCCAAAAATCTGAACGGTGGCGTAAATGAGACTATCAGCCATGGGCAGTTTATGTTTCAAGCTAATCAACGCCGCCTTGAGAGCGATGGTCTCATCCAGCGCCACGACGCGGCCCTGCTTCATTTGGGCGATCGCTTGCAGGGCTCTCGCCTCATCGGCAACTTGGTTGACCTTCTTGAACACTTCGTAGAGACAGATGGTGGGGGTAAGCAACACCTCCACTTTTTCAATGGGGTTAGCGAAATAAGCAGCGTTCATTCCCCCGAAAAAGAACTCTACCCAACCGGAGGTGTCGACGAGGTTCATACGCGATCCTCCTCGTCCCGATGAAATGCAGAATCCAGACCCTTCAAGAATCCTTTCATCTCGCGCATGGGGCGAAGCGGCACCAGCTCGATGCGATCGTCAAAGCTGATAACTTGTAATCTGGTCCCCGGCTTTAGTTGGGCGCGCTCGCGCACCCTTCGCGGAATAACAACCTGGTACTTGGAAGACACCGTAACGATATCCATATCGATCTCCTTTCTGTTTTACATATATCAGATCGATACGGCGTTGTCAAGGGGCCGAACGCCCAAGCCTTCGGCCCCGCGTCGCCACGAAGCCGGAAGGATCGTGGCCAAAGGCTGCGAGTCCCCAACCTTCACTCCCCACCGCGACGCTCTCAGCCCACCGTCGCTCGCGCTTCTCCATAGCGCGGGAGGGACGTAGCTCCGATAACTCCGTTATTTTATTAGAGGGTCTATTTAGTTCTCATCCGGAAACCCCCTCTCCCCTTGCGGGCTGATCCTTACCCACACTTGACACAGGGGGTTAGGGGCCGGATTGCATAGG